>PLKR01000591.1:7364-8427 GCA_003140655.1 Acidobacteriaceae bacterium
AGCGGCGGCGACACGCTCGACGCCGCGCTCAAAGTGGTCAAGGGACCGGAAGACGATCCCAACGACACCAGCGTCGGCCTCGGCGGAATTCCCAACGAAGAAGGCGTGGTCGAACTCGACGCCTGCTGCATGCACGGACCCACGCGCCGCGCCGGTTCAGTCGGCGGCGTGCGCAACATCAAAAACGTCTCGCTGGTCTCAAAGGCCGTGATGGACCACACCGGACACGTCATGCTGGTAGGCGAAGGCGCAGAGCGCTTCGCCGTGGCCGTCGGGTTCCCCCGCGAGAACCTGCTCACCGACCACTCCCGCAAAACCTGGCTGCTGTGGAAGGAATTCCACTCNNGTGGCCAGAGCGCTATCGCCGGCTCGAAGAGCACGCTGCCAGCCTGGGCATCGCTCCCGAGTTGCGCCGCGAGGCCATCCACAACGTGCTGTTTCCTCCGACGGGCACGATTCATTGCTCCGCGCTGAATGAGAAAGGTGAAATCTCCGGCTGCACGACAACCAGCGGACTAGCCTTCAAACTTCCAGGACGTTGCGGCGATTCGCCCATCATCGGCGCTGGCTGCTACACCGATCAGGACGTAGGTTCTGCCGGAGCAACTGGCAGCGGCGAAGAAAACATCAAGGTGGCGGGCGCGCATACGATCGTCGAAAACATGCGCCATGGTATGTCACCGCAGGAAGCCGGCGTGGACGCACTGAAGCGCATCGTGCGCAACTACAACAGCGACATGAGCAAGCTTCGCTTTGTCGACATGACCTACTACATCCTGCGCAAAGACGGCGCTTATGCCGGGGTCTCACTGTGGGAAGGTTACGAGGCTGGCAAACCACATAAGATCGCAGTGCACGACGGCACCCGCCGCTCCGAGAAGACCGTGGCGCTATTCAAAGGATGGTCACAGGATTTCCCGCCGTTNNATCTTTACGCGAACCTCACCTTCACGTCCGGACCCTTCTCCAGGTGGATGCTTTCGATGAAGCGCACTTTGCCGGTGAGCAAGGTCAGGATCACCGATGAAGTCCGCGTGCCTTCGCCGAAGAAGCGGACGCCCTT
>PLKR01000591.1:8432-16605 GCA_003140655.1 Acidobacteriaceae bacterium
TGTTCTTGTCTTTGATGCCCATGCGGGCGAGGCGTTCTTCCTGGTCGGGTTTCACCACCAGGCGTCCGAGCATGTAGCCGTTGAGGCAGCGGATGGCGGCGGCGGTGATCACGCCTTCCGGCGCACCGCCNNCCGTCGCCGATGAGCCGGATGCGGGCGCCGGCAGCGCGAATATCGGCAATCAGCTTGTCATGGCGCGGGCGGTCGAGCACGATCACCACCAGATCTTCCACGTCGCGCTCCATTCTCTTCGCGATGTTCTTCAGATTGTCGGCCACGGGCGCGTCAAGGTCGACGGCGTTCTTGCACGATGGTCCGACCACGATTTTTTCCATGTAGCAATCGGGAGCGTGGAGCAAACCTCCGCGTTCGGAAGCGGCGAGTACGGTAATCGAACCGGGTGCACCGGTGGCGCAGAGATTGGTGCCTTCGAGAGGATCGACAGCAATGTCGACCTCAGGCACGTCACTGCCATCGGGAAACTCGGCGCCCACTTTTTCTCCGATGTAGAGCATGGGCGCTTCGTCGCGCTCGCCCTCGCCAATGACGATCGTCCCACGCATGGGGATGGAGTCCATGGTCTGCCGCATCGCCTCGGTGGCCACCTGGTCAGAGAGCTTGCGCTCACCCTGGCCCATGGTGCGGGCCGAAGCGATAGCCGCCACTTCCACCACGCGCAGAAACCGCGACGCCAGGTCGCTTTCAATGTTTTCCCCGAAACTGCGGGCCTTGCCTTCCGGATGAGTTTGCGTAGCCATAAGTGCCTCCCAGCATGCGGTACGAGCGGGCCATTTCGACCGGCCTGAGAATATAACCCAATCGCAGGGGGATTGAAAGAAATAGCTGGAGTCATGAGAATAACCGATAATTGGGACCGCAGTTGACGTGTTATTCTCACAAGCTTGTTCTGAAAAGAGACCCCATGCCGGAATCGCGCCCGCTCACCTTTCTGTGCATTACGACCTACGAGAAGGGACAGGAGTTCATGCGCGAGTGCAATCGCCAGGGCTGCCGCGTGCTCCTGCTTACGGCGGAGAAGCTGCGCGATGCCGACTGGCCGCGCGAAAGCCTGGACGACACATTTTATCTTCCCACCGAAATTCCTCTGGCCGACGTTGTGCAGGCTGTGACGCACCTTACACGCACGCAAAAGATTGACCGCATCGTCGCACTCGACGAATACGACATGGAAACCGCCGCGACCCTGCGCGAACACCTGCGCGTGCCGGGGATGGGGCTGACCACCATGCGCTACTTCCGCGACAAGCTGGCCATGCGCATGAAGGCGCTGGATCGCGGGGTGCGCGTGCCGGATTTCGTTCCTGTCCTTAATCACGGCGACATCCGCTACTACCTTGAACATGTGCCGGGACCATGGGTACTGAAGCCGCGGCAGGAGGCGTCGGCGATCGGGATCAAGAAGATTCACGCCGCCGAAGAGTTGTGGCCCGTGCTGGAGCAACTGGGGGATAAGCAGTCGTCGTTCCTGCTGGAAAGATTTGTTCCGGGCGAGGTCTACCACGTGGACTCGGTGGTTTCCGAAAACGAGGTCGTCTTTGCCAGTGTGAGCAAATACGGCAAGCCGCCCATGAATGTGGCACAAGGCGGCGGAATTTTCACCACCTGCGTTGTGTCGCGAGGCGGGGACGCGGACACAGGTTTGCGCGAGATCAATCGGGACCTGATTGCGGCGCTGGGACTGGTGCGAGGAGTGGCCCATACTGAATTCATCCAGGCACATGCTGATGGGCATTTCTATTTTCTGGAGTGTGCGGCTCGCGTCGGCGGCGCTTACATCAACGAAATGGTCGAGGCTGCTACGGGGCTCAACCTGTGGCGAGAGTGGGCGCGGATCGAGGTCGCCGGAGAGCATGGAAGTTACGGGCTTCCTTCGGTGCGCGAGGAGTACGCGGGAGTGATTATTTCCCTGGCGCGGCAGGAAAATCCCGACACTTCGGGATACAACGACCCGGAAGTGTTTCTGCGAATCAAGAGGCATCACCACGCCGGATTAATTCTGCGATCGAACGATCCGGAGCGCGTGCGGGCATTGCTCGAAAGCTACGGCCAGCGCTTCGCAGAGGAGTTTCTCGCGGTGGAACCGCCGCGGGAAAAACCCACTGCGTGAGGACTTAGGAGTTCGCACAAACGACTCAGAAGAACACTTCGGGCGAGACATGGAACCGCCGGCTGAGACGGCGGATATGTTCTGTTGTGAGCCGACGCTTGCCACGGAGAATTTCCGAAACGATACTGGGATTTCCGAAAACATCCAACAGATCTTTCTGTTTCAGATTATTCGCCATCATCAGTTCGTTCAAGATGTCTATCGGGCCGACCGCCTTGAGCGCATAGTGGTGCTCTTCGAACTCTTCGATGAGCAGAGTTAGCAGCGCGGCCATGCGCCGCTCGGCTGCGCTCATGCGGCTGCCCTTACGGTCCAATTCTTCGAGCAGCGCGATGTGGCGCTCGTTCTCCGCTTCACTGCGGATGACCGAAGGCAAAGTACTGGTCAACAAAGAAGCATACTCAGATCGGACTGCGGTCGAACTCATTGCTTCCAACCTCCCCGATCATACTCGGCATGGGTCAAAACGTGACGGATATAAATCCGGCCAAAGACGTAGTTGATTTCCGCAACCAGCCGGTATTGGTTCCCCTTGATGTTGAAGACTGTCCACTCGCCAACGGCATCTGCGCTCGAAAGAGTTCTCCGGACCTCAGCCAAGCTTCCCCACGAAGCTTTCTTCGCGATACGAAACCATGCGTCGAGCGGGCTTTCCAGGTCACGGCGCCGTGTAACCGCTTCCTTGAGCTTCTTGCGGCTGATGACGTGCATGCCGCTCCTCTCAAGTTCGCAATCTGCGAAGATTATACTTCGCGATACGCGAAGTTGTCAAGACGGGCCCCTAGAACGCGTCAATCCCGGTAACACTCTGCCCAATAATCAGCGAGTGCACGTCGTGCGTGCCCTCGTAGGTTTTTACTGATTCCAGGTTCATCATGTGACGCATGATGGGATAGTCGTCGGCGACGCCGTTGGCGCCGAGTATGTCGCGCGAGAGCCGGGCGCACTCGAGGGCCATCCAGACATTGTTGCGCTTCGCCATTGAGATGTGCTGATGCTCCACCTTGCCCGCATCTTTCAGACGGCCAACTTGCAGCACGAGCAGTTGCGCTTTGGTGATTTCGCTGATCATCCATGTGAGCTTATCCTGCACGAGTTGGTGCGAGGCGATGGGCTGGTCACGCCACTGCTTGCGCAAGATTGCATACTGCAAGGCGCAGTCGTAGCAGGACATGGCCGCACCGATCGCGCCCCAGGCAATGCCGTAGCGGGCTTGATTCAAACACATCAACGGCGATTTCAGNNGTGACCGAAGCGCGCAGCGACCACTTGCCGTGAATGTCGTCGGCTTTGAAGCCGGGGCGGTCGGTCTCGACCAGGAAGCCGCGAATCTTGTCGTCTTCGTTTTCCACCTTGGCCCAAATCACGGCTACATCGGCGATGGTGCCGGAGGTGATCCACATCTTCTCGCCGTTGAGAACGTACTCGTTGCCAACTTTGCGGGCGCGCGTGCGCATGCCCCCGGGATTGGAGCCGAAATCCGGTTCGGTGAGTCCGAAGCAGCCAAGCTTTTCGCCCTTCTGCATGGCGGGCAGCCAGGTTTGCTTCTGCTCCTCGCTGCCGAAGGCGTAGACGGGGTACATCACGAGCGCCGACTGCACGCTGACGAAGCTGCGCACGCCGGAGTCTCCACGTTCGAGTTCCTGGGTCATTAGTCCATACTCGACGTTGCCCATACCGGCGCAGCCGTATCCCTGAAGCGACGCGCCGAAGAAGCCGAGATCGGCCATGGGCTTGACCAGTTCACGCGGAAAGCGGCCGGCGCGGTTGCACTCTTCGATTATAGGAACGAGATTGTCTTCGATGAACTGGCGCGTGGTGTCGCGGACCAGGCGCTCCTCTTCAGTGAGCAGCGAATCATACTGGATGAAATCGACACCGCGAAATTTGATGGCGGGCATGATGAATCTCCGTGAAGAATAAAAATGGATTCCAACTCCCGAAATCCGGTTCCAGAAAGTAAGGACCCAGAGAACAATCCAGCAAACGATGCCAGCCAGACAGGTTTGCCGCCCGCATGGACGGGGCGCGTGCCGGAGGCAAACATTTGACGGTAGCAGGCGCGGGGGAGCGGGGTCAACGGCAGCGCTACCAGTGGCGAAGACAGACGAGCGCTGCGGTTCTTGACACTGACGTAGAAGAGAACCTTATGCGGCGGCCGATCCCTTTAACACCGCCGGGATCGTCTAAGCCAGAATCTGGAAATCCAGCCAAAACGACTACTTGCGAACGTACTGCTGGTCCAAGTTCCATCCATTGCTCAAAAGGAATGGAACTTCTGCCATTGACCTGCCAGAGGCAAGTGATGCGAGTCTTTAGACTCCATGGTAAGTAACTGAAAACATTACAAAATACTAACCATTTCTTCGAATCGCGATTTCGCGCCAACAATCGAGGCTAAGAAACCTCCCGTACAGCTCCGCCATTGTCCAACCAGCGTGCGGAATCCCATCTGCTATTGCCAGAGATTAGCCAGAGGAGTAGAATTATNNTTCAAGGGGCACACTAACTTTTTCAACTTTGGGAGCGTCGGAACAAGACTTATTCAATCCCACATGGGTAAACTCCCCGTTCGCTGGAATGCGCTCGTCGTCGTGCTCGCCTTGGCAAGTATGCTGGGCTGCCAGGGATTTAGCACGGCCAAGTCTGCCTCGCAAGGTCAAGATACTCAGAATCCTCTGCCTGGCACCCTGGGTGCTGCGCCCTCGAGCGTAGGCTTCGGCAACGTGCAGACCGGAACAAGCCAAACTCTGTCCGAAACGCTGAATAATACTGGCGGATCCAATCTCACCGTCACGCAGGCGACCGTTACCGGTCCGGGGTTCAGCATCTCAGGATTAAGCACACCTTTGACTTTGACGCCAGGGCAAAGCGTGCCATTCAACGTGACTTTTGCGCCGCAGTCTTCGGGCAATTTCAGCGGAAGTGTCGCGGCTACTTCGAACGCTTCGAATCCCAGCCTGGCGATTTCATTGAGTGGAATGGGAACCGAGCAGGTTCAGGCGCAGGGGCAGTTGAGCGTTAGTCCCACGACAATCAGCGTCGGCAGCGTCACGGTCGGGACCAGTGGAACTCAAACTGGGACGTTGAATGCTACCGGGGCGAGCGTTACCGTCTCCTCCGTCAGTCTGGACAGCTCGGAGTTTGCGATTAGCGGTCTTTCGTTCCCCGTCGTCATACCTGCGGGCCAGGGGGTGAACTTCACAGTAACGTTTACGCCTCCGACGAGCGGCCCAGCCTCGGTGAGCGGTTCATTTGCCAGCGACGCTTCGAACTCACCCACGCCTGCCACTGTCACTGGTACCGGAGCGGCCGTGTCCGTATATACGGTAAGTCTTGCATGGACCGCGAGTACGTCCTCCGACGTGGTGGGCTACAACATTTATCGCCGCACTGGGACGGCTGGGAGCTACGCCCAGATCAACACTGTCCTCGATGCCAGCACGCAGTACACCGACACCTTCGTGGCGGACGGTCAGACATACTACTACGAGACGACCGCGGTGAGTTCGAGTAACGAAGAAAGCGCGCGTTCCAGCTCCGTTCAGGCTGTAATTCCTCCTTCGTNNGTGCTGTGGAACAGCGCTGCCTGGGAGTGGTTACCTAAGATTCCGGCGAAGTATTCATTGGACCTTATCTTCTTATCTTGCTGACATCCAAGATGTTGTTCGTCTGTTGCAATTGGCTGCAATGGGGTTGCAGAAATTATCAGTCTTGACACTTATGGACTTAGGACTAGAGTGACAAGTACGGTTGTGTAGCAGAAAGTATAGGACGTTCGTACCAGCCCTCCTCCATCCTATTATCCGGAACAATGAGGAGGAAGTCATGATTAAATCAGTGGCCAGCTTTTCAGCGTGGGTGGTTTTTGCTGGGCTATTGTGTTTCGCGCCTTGCGCTCCTGGTCAAACCTCGGTTAGCGCTAACGTGGCGAATGCGGGAAATGGCGTTCTAAACTACGCGGCACCGAGTTTCTTGGTCTTCACGCTCAGCCCCAATAACGACCTCAAGGACCGCCAAGACAGGCGCGTCGACCGCGGTGTCGGGAGTACTTGCGGCAACCAAGGTGGAGGCCGGGATAGTATAGGACGGGACTTTGGTGGGTGGGGTAGCATCAGCGGCTGCACCTCAGTTCCCGAGGGTGGAACAACTTTCATGTACCTGTCGCTGGCTGGCCTTTGCTGTCTCGGAGCGATGGTTTTAGGAGCGCGCCGGCTGAGCCGCTTACGCGAAACCAACTAGCTAGTTAAGACTTATTTTGTCTGGATCTCCGACAGTCCAGATCGATCNNAAAAAAGTGGCAACTAACGGGACAAATGCTGCAAAGTCTTGCATCTAGTTCGGGGAGCGAGGTTGCGATTTGGTGCCATCGCGGTCCGACTGGCAGGCCTTTAATAGATTGAAGATTACCCACCCTGCATCTCTACAGTGTTACTAATGCAAACTGGAGTAACAGAGACTTTGTACCTCTTGCAACCGTCTGCAATACCATGTAAAGTCATTGTCATCAGGACAAGGCAAACTTACTTTTAAGTTGGCATTTTGTTCTCCCCGCCCGATGGTTCCACGGTAGAAAGCTGTGCAGTTGCAAAGTGACCTGAAAGTCAAGAGTTGGAGCGATCTGTAGTTGTTTTTCGACTCATCTGCTTTGGCAGTCGAGCTGCGGTATGCATTTGAGTTGAGCGGTGTGGCCCGGAAATGGAGTCTGCTTAACGGAACCACTGTGAAAGAAAGTACGGCAGTTGATTTAGCAGGAAATTAATACCCCCCCGGTATCCTGCTCACTGCGATATCCCCCTTTTGGATGTGGTCTCCCCTTGGATCTCGTTTTTCCCCTGAGATCTCGATAACAACAGGTTCTGGTAATTGATTTTGGGGTCTCTCTTGAGAGAGTGACTTAGAGGGCGAAGCTATGGCCATAAACAGCCTGTCATGGGATCCGCATTCTGCTCCGCTGATCGAAACGCAAGCAGAGATCTGGTACGGATTACAGACCCGTCCCCGGCACGAAAAAATTGTGGTCCAGCGACTCGAAGAGCGGGGCGTGACAACGTTCCTGCCTCTAGTTACCGAAGTACATCGCTGGAGTGACCGCAAGAAGTCAGTGCAGATGCCGCTGTTCAGTTGCTATGTCTTCGCGAAATTTGTGCCGAACCGATCGGAACGCTTGCGCGTCCTCCGCGTGGAAGGCGTATTCGGGCTAGTCGGTGCCCGGGGCGAGGGTACACCCATTCCGAACGAGCAAATCGATGCGGTTCGGAGTGTTGTCAATGGGCAACTGCCCTGGTCTTCGCATCCCTTTCTCAAGATTGGACAGCGGGTGCGAATTAGGAGCGGAGCGCTCGATGGCCTGGAGGGCATACTCGTCTCCCGTAATGGGGACAGCACTCTTGTCATCTCCGTGGATGCGATTCAGCGATCGCTAGCCGTTCACGTAGAAGGATATGCGGTTGAACCTGTCTGAAGTTGTCTGAAATAGGTCTCGTTCCCTCAACAAGGATCCACTCACAATTGACGGAAAGAATCGAAACAATTCGCTTGTTGGTTGTAAGCAAAGACCCGGCCATTCTTCGTCTCTTTTGGTCGATTGAAGAATCCAACTCCTGGCACCTGGAAACTGTCGCCAGTGGTTGGGACGCCATGGAGCGGGTCCAGTCCGATCTAACACCGCAACTGCTATTGCTGGACATTCCTCGCGGCGATGCCGACAGTCTGCACCTCTTGCGGTGGCTGCGCCGGCTTCGTCCCGCTCTTCCGGTCGTCGTGCTTTGCCATCCGGACGATGCGGCCGGCGGGAAAGAAGCAGCTCGCCTCGGCGCGGAAGAGATTCTGGTTAGGCCGTTCGACGGGCAACAAATCGAATCTGCTATCCGGCGGCACCTTGGTCCGGCAGCACGTCCGGCAGAAAACGACGGACCGGACGCCGTCAGTGAAAATGTCGAACCGGTGGGCGAGGGCGCGTTCTTCGTCAGTGCCAGTCCGATTATGCAGAAGCTTCGCGCCCAAGCGGCGCTGCTGGCACAAACCGATGTCCCGGTGCTCATT
>PLKR01000103.1 GCA_003140655.1 Acidobacteriaceae bacterium
GTGCGAAGTCTTGCAACACGAGATATTACCGCAGCGAACCAATGCAGTCGCCTCCTTTTTGGACTAAACACTCCTACGAGTTGCTGGCCGGCCTCCTTCTGCTGGTTCTTGCGGTCGAGCTTGGATTTTCAGCGCGTCGGCAATCTCAGACATACGATGAGGCAACCTATATACACGCGGGCTACCGATATTGGCAGTGCGGCGATTTCGGAGTAAATACCGAGCATCCACCACTTTCGAAGCTGGTCGCGACGATCCCGCTGTTGTTCGATCGACCCAAGAATCCCGGCCCACCCTGTGCCTCCTACGATACGGGGACAGAGGAGGATTTCGCGCACGGCACCGATTTCCTTTATTCGAACGACGCCGGGAGGATTTTAGCCGAGACGCGTTTCTTCGCTGCATCGTTCACCGTGCTGCTGGCCGTGTTTGTTTTCCTAGTCGCGCGCACAATGTTCGGCATGGGCACAGCGATTATGGCCTTGCTGCTGCTCGTTTTTGAGCCGAATATACTCGCGCACGGAGCCCTGGTTACCACCGATTTACCCGTAACGTGCTGGTTTTTTGCCTCCGTGTACGCTTTTTACCGGTACCTCCAGAGGCCGACGACACTGAGAATGATTGTCTGCGGCGTAAGCGCGGCCTTTGCGCTGGCAACGAAGAATTCGAGTCTCCTGCTGCCACCGGTTCTTACTGTGCTAGTGGTTGCTGAAGGATGGATTGTATGGCGCGCTTCCCCTCCAGCGACTTTGGCTGACAGCGGGAAGTTTTGGAAGCGTCTGGCGAGGGGATTTGTGGCTTTGGCGATGATTGGGGTAATCGCCGCTGCCATCCTCTGGGGCTTTTATCGCTTTCGGTACTCGGCGAGGCCTGCAGGACACGAGATGTCCGTCTCCCTCTCCAGGAATCTGAATGGGGTTCCCGGCAGGGTGATGGGGCGCGTGATCCCGCGGTTACGCTACGTTATGCCAGAATCCTATGTATATGGACTGGCGGACAATGCAAAGGATTCAACCTGGGGGATAGAGACATTCCTGCTCGGGCGCCTTTATCCTACGGGGCTGTGGTTCTACTTCCCTGTCGCATTCGTAATCAAATGCACCCTTGGGTTCTTGCTTCTCCTCCTTCTCACGATCTTTACAGGCAGAGATTTGTGGCGTGAGAAAAAGCGCGAGATCACGTTCTTGATTATTCCGGCGCTGTCTTTCTTCGGAGTGAGCCTGACGTCGCACCTCGATCTCGGCATCCGGTATCTCCTGCCTGTCTTCCCGTTCCTGATTGTATTGGTCGCAGCCGGAGTTTTACGGTTTGCTCGGCAGCGGCGCAGTTGGGCGTATCTGGCAGCCGCGCTGGTGGCTTTTCATTGCATTTCCTCGCTACGAGCATTTCCCAATTATCTTGCCTATTCCAACGAAGCATGGGGAGGTCCGCAGCAAACCTACCGCTATCTTACCGATTCGAATGTGGACTGGGGACGGGGGCTTATCGATGTCAGAGACTACCTGGCGCGCCACCACATCACGGATTGTTGGTTGGCCTACAATGCCACCGCCGATCCGGATTATTACGATATCCCCTGCAAGAGCTTTCCTGATATTGTTCCGCACAAACGAGGCGCTGTGGTGCCTCGTCCGGTGGAAGGGACTCTGTTGATTTCCGCCAGTGACTTGTCAGGCTTTGCCTTTTGGGGTTCGCCAGACATGAATCCTTTTGCCCCATTGCTGCATGTCAAGCCTGCAGCCAACCTGGGTGGCCACACTCTGGTCTTTCAAGGGAGCTTCGATCTGCGGCTGCTTTCGGCGGCGAGTCACTCTCGCCAGGCGGAGATTCTTGCTTCCCAAGGCCAGCTGCAGGTCGCGCTGGCCGAAGCTCGCACGGCGGTGGAGATGGCTCCGGAAAGGATGCAGGGCCATCTCACGCTCGCCCAGCTCCTGGCGCAAACAAAACAGCTTCCTGAGGCGCGTTCGGAATATCAGGAATCCATTCGCCTGGCGGAAGCCGAAGGTACGGGGTACTACCGACCCCAATTCCATATCGCGCGCAGTGGGCTCGCTGCCCTTGATTCTGCGCGCTAATTTGTTTCCGCAAGGAAGCGTGCTAGAGTAGGACACCAGCGTGGGAAGCATTCGTTATTGCTACCTAGGCAGGCTTATCACGTCCCATGACCCCGGTTACAGTTCCCGCACGATCTGTCTCCCCGGCAGGCTCGGTATCTAATCATCTATTCGTCCATTTCTCGCGGCATATTGCTGGTCGCCGTTGGCAGCGGCTGAAACCGACGGAGAAACTAGCTCGCATGTTACTGGATCATCTGGAGGGCATCCTGAACTACTGCTGGACAAATGGGCGTGATTGAAACGGTCGACGGCAACATCAAAGCTCCGCTCCGTTGGGGACGCGGCTACCGTGATATGAGCTACCTGCCGCTGAAGGCGGAGCGCTTGGCGGTATCAAGACCGAATTCGTCGTTCTTCAGAAAGCATGCACATTGATCCAGAGTCTCGTTCAGAGCCTGAACTAGAAAGCAGCTCTTCCGTGGCGATGTCACCTTCGTCGCCGCAAATGGAATCGCCGATCGAGTTGGCGGTCGTGCTGCCCACCTACAACGAGCGGGAGAACGTACCGATTCTTCTGGCTGCCCTGGAGCGCTCGCTCGCCGGAACTGAGTGGGAAGCAATCTTTGTCGATGACAACTCGCCCGATGGCACGGCCGAATACGTGCGTGGACTGGCGGTGACGAATCGCAGGATTCGCGTGATAGAGCGGATCGGCCGCCGTGGTCTCTCCTCGGCCTGCATCGAAGGGATGCTGACAACTGCTGCGCCTTACATCGCCGTGATGGATGCGGATATGCAACACGATGAGAGCATTCTGCCGAAGATGCTGGAGCGTATTCGAACTGAACACGTTGATCTAGTGGTGGCCAGTCGCAACATCGGCGGCGGAAGCATGGGCGAGTTTTCGCGCCAGCGAGTATGGCTGAGCAACATGGGGAATCGCATCAGCCGTGTGGTATGTCATTGCGACGTTACGGACGCGATGAGCGGATTTTTTATCGTGGACCGAACCTACTTCCGCGAGATTGTCCACCGTTTGACGGGCTCCGGATTCAAGATTCTTGTCGACTTGCTCGCCTCCAGCCAGCGTCCTGTCCGCGTGGCCGAGGTGCCTTACCGGTTCCGAACNNTTTGTGCCGACTCGGTTTGTGTTGTTCGTGCTGGTCGGTTCTCTTGGCCTGGTGATTCACCTGGCCTGTCTTGCGGTCCTCTTCCGCACAGCCAAGGTAAGTTTCATGGTGTCTCAGACTGTTGCAACTGTGGTGGCAATGACGTTCAACTTCCTGCTGAATAACGTTGTCACTTTCCGCGACCTGCGCCTGCATGGATGGCGCCTGTTGATGGGGTTGCTGACGTTCTATTTCGCGTGTTCGCTCGGGGCCTTGATGAATGTGAGCTTCGCGGATTTCCTGCACCGGCAAGCTATTCCCTGGTACGTGGCAGGACTCTCGGGCACGGCCATCAGTTCGGTGTGGAATTACGCCGCGAATACGATTCTGACCTGGCGGCGCGCCCGGAATTGATCCGCAAATTATTTTGCGGATAATGATATTCGTCGTTGAGGGGGAGGACCGCAGCGGCTAAGCCCCTGGACGCCGAGTCGGTTCTGACCGCCGCACCGGGAACGGGAGCCTTGTTTACCCTCGAAGAGCACAGTATTATCGGCGGGCTGGGCGGTGCGNNACTTCTTATTTCGGCGCATTGGTCAGCCGCTCGTTTTCCTGCCACATCGGAGACAGGAATACATGTTGAAGCAACACGGGCTGGACCCCCAATCCATCGTAGAATCAATGCTCAAGCTGTTACGAACCAGCGAGGGCTCGCGCGCACCTCTGGCAACAG
>PLKR01000088.1 GCA_003140655.1 Acidobacteriaceae bacterium
GACGGAAAGTGCCACAGAAAACATACCGCCCGCATCTTCACGGATGCGGGTAAGGGTGAAAAGGTGCGGTAAGAGCGCACCGCCGCCGCAGCAATGCAGCGGGCAGGGCAAACCACACACGGAGCAAGACCAAATAGGAAGGGAGCCGGGACTTGATTTTCGAATCAGGCTCCGGCACGTGCCGGCTCGGCGCGTCCAACCTTCGGGTAGGTCGCTAGAGCCCCGCAGCGATGCGTGGCCCAGAGGAATGACCGTCCCGCCAGAGCAATCCGGCGGACAGAATTCGGCTTACAGGTCCGGCTGCCAAAAACTCTTTAGATTTCAATTGTTTACAAATTCGACCTTTGCAATTGTGACGCGGGATGCGGACCAGATTGCTACTCAGCTCCATGCCTTGTTGCAGCAGGCTGGAGTGACAGGGCCGATTATTATGANNGGGGGGGCTATATATTCGGACTATGCGAGTCACTATCCTGAAAATCCGCGGTAGCTGCAGGGATAATGAACTGCGGTACGAGCTCCAGCTCCCATCGATACCACTGGCCGAACTCACCGTAGCTGCCGCCCGTGATACCCACCACAAGGTCAAGATCGGGCACGACGATGACGAACTGTCCACCATTTCCTTCGGCTGCAAACACCCGGTACGTCTTCACGCCGCTCTTAAGCTCGTGAATGTGCCATCCATAGCCGTACTCATGTTTCTGCCCGAAGCCCGAGGTTGGGGCAAATCGCGAGTGAACGGAGATGGACTCAGTGACCCAGTCTCTGCTGACGATCCGTTTGCCGTTCCAGACTCCCCCGTTCAGATAGAGCTGGCCTAGTTTGAGCTGGTCACGCGGGCGGAGGTACGCTCCGCCTCCCATGTACGCCTGCCCATTAGGCATAAGGTTCAGGTAGTAACGCCCAAACTGTAGCGGCCGAGCAAGGTTCTCCTCGAAGAACTCGGGAAGCCAGCGATGAGTCGCGGCGGTAACCGCGCCTCCAACCAGATTGAGGTCAGCCGAGCAATAAATGGCATCCTCTCCGCCCGGCTCCTTCAACATGGGCAGGTCAAGCGAATATTTGTACCAATCCTTTTGCTGCTCGTCACCCTGCATCCTGTCTTCATTGCCTGGCGAGTTGTCGCTGTTGTCGTCACAAGCATTCCCGGCAGTCATCGTCATAATGTCGCGGAGAATGATCTTCTGTTTGCGGGCGTCCCAGTTTGCAAATGAGCTGTACTGTGTGAAGAGCGGATAAATGGGAGTCTGGGGCGTCAGCTTTGTTCCGTGCTCCTTCGCCAAACCCACCAACGTGGGAGCGAATGTCTTACCCGCCGAGCGCATGTCGTGGACTCTGTCCTGGTCGAACCCATAAAAGTACTCCTCGAGCACCAGATGGCCGTGACGGGCGATCAATAGGCTCTGAATCTTGAGAGAGGTGCCCTCAGGATCAGCCGTGAGAATCCGATGGATCAGGTCTGCGATGGGGGCTTCGTTCACTCCCTCGGCTTGCATCGAGGCGGTACTCCAGCCGTCCTTATCCGGGACAGGTTGGCGATAACTCCAGGCGGTGTCGTCTGACGGAGTACGCGGATAAAATCCGACAGCATCCTTTGCTGAGCGATGCGTAAACTGAAATATCGGAAGCCAGTTGACGATTTGGAGCGAGAGCGTTCCAGCCTTCTGGTCCAATACGCCCTCGATCTCCTTGCCGTTTGCCTCCAGTGATACCTTCGCTCCATCGCGCGTCACCACGTACACCCGGCTCCGGAAGAAGTTCGCCTCAGGATTGCTAATGGTCGCCGTCGTCTTTCCATCCCTGGACGAAATGAAGACGTACACCGAGACGCGTTGGTCAAGCGGAACTACCGTGCCGCGCCACACAGACGGGGCAATAGGGTGAAGCGTGATAGGAGTGGCATACTGCGGGTCCAGAATCTCTCCACCCTGTTGTATCCATTCCCCTCGGACCGTGTCCGTATCTGCGTCGTTGACCCCACGAAACTCAGCGATTTTGTGTGGCAGCATGAAGCGAATGTCGCTACCGGTCTTTTCTACCGCAACCTGAAATCCCGCGATGGAAGCGCGCCACACTCCTCCGCGGCCGTCTAATGTCAGTTCTCCCTCCACAGGCATGCCGAAACGCACTTCGGCACCCCATACGCCGCTCAGTGGGTCCTCCGCTACGGTCTGCGCCGACACGACTGAAGAAGAGAATGCTATCGCCAGCACCAGCAGGTGTTGGAGCATGTTGCTTGCAAGGGAAGCGGAAAGCTGCATCGGGTGGTCTCCAGATCTCAGTATCGTGAGACCGCTATGTTTTCTCTTGTACGAATTGAACTTCAGAACTGAAAACGTGTCCATGACGCCGTATTCGATACGCCTGGGGAGCCATCCCAAAGTGCCTCCGGAATGCCGCGCTGAAGTGGCTCTGATCGAAGAAGCCGGCACTGAGCGCGATCTGCGACAGGGGAATGCTTGCGTTCTGCATTAGTGCCAGAGCGTCACGCAGACGGCACCGCATCCGGTATTCTCCAGGCGTGCAGCGGAACACATGGCGAAACGCCCGGGCAAAGTAGACCGGATGTACTCCGAGCTGCTGCGCCATTTCATTGATCTGCAACGATTCTCTGCATCGGTCATGCAGGAGGTCGCGCGCTCGACCAATCCATGGAGGCAGACAAGCCCGGTGTTTGTCAGGCCAGAGGCTCACTCCTGACATAGCCGAAAGCAGTTCCCAGCACATCGCCTCCATTGTTGAGGTGCTCGCCAGCCCAGGCGTAACGCACTCTTGGGCAAACCGAATTGCGATATTGACGCCCGCCCCGGAAGTGCGCACAGTGGCTGCTGCAGGTAGAGCAGCCCAGTCCATCGCGACGCGCAGGCTCTGGTCGGAGATCGAAACGGCTAAGAAGCGACCGCTCGCAAGCAGGAAGCTATCGCGATGGATGGTTCCGGCGGGATTAAAGATGAGCATCGGGCCGGAGCTGACAGGTGCTGCACCATCGGCGTTTGAGCGATAAGCTCCCGACAACACAAGTACAAACGATGCACTCTCGTGCTCGTGCAAAGGCACATCTTCGGCACGAAACGTAGGTGTCAGTAGCGATACGGAGAAGCCTGGAAGCTCTCGGCAAATTTGGCTATCTCCGAAATAAGTGCCGTAAGGAAGGCTTGTCGCACCCGTATGCATATATGCAATTTATACGCGCTATCTGGTCCGCTTGGTCAAGCTCCCAACCATTGTCAATGCTCAGCTTCTGCTGATCGGATCAGTACCAGGGATTCGGCTTGTAAGAAGTTACCGTCACTCCCGAGTGACGGGCAATACGGAAGTTGGAGACCGAAGAGATGCATGGGTCAGACCGAGTTCCTGACCTGACTATTGATTACGAGCGAGCCTGGGCTGGTAGAGCAAAAGCAACAGCT
>PLKR01000240.1:0-2876 GCA_003140655.1 Acidobacteriaceae bacterium
GCGGCGACGATGAGGGAATCGTAAGGAATTTCCTGATCTTCGTTTCGCGCGTCGGGTCGCACATCCGGTTGAACTGCAGTTTGCACCACGCGACGTTCGAGATCGAAGCCGGTGACCTCGGCCATGAGCACTTCGACGTTCTTGTGACGACGCAGAATCGACCGGATGGGGGCCGCGATCTCGCCGGGAGAAAGACCGGCGGTGGCCACCTGATAGAGCAGGGGCTGAAAGGTGTGATGATTTTTTCGGTCGATAACGGTGATGCTTACGGATGCGCCAGCCAACGCCTGGGCCGCATTCAGACCACCGAAGCCCGCTCCCACGATCACTACGCGATGTGCAGCTTGATGTGCCGTCTTGCCGTTCATTCTCTTGCCGATCAGGCTCCTACTCTATAAGATTCAGCGCGATGGCAATCGGCTCCAGAAGTTTGGCTGCGGACTCGCATCCGGCGTGGGTGCGCTGGCTGCTTCCGTCGGCGGGCGATTTGATTTTCGTGGCGCTGTTGGGTCTGCTGTCGTTCACCACGCTTTCGGTGCGGTTGCTGGGCGATGCCGGAATCGGCTGGCACATTCGCACCGGACAACTGATTCTGGCGACGCATACGATTCCCCGGGTCGATCCGTTTTCCTCGGTCACTTCCTCCGCCACGGCGGGCCAGCCTTGGTATGCATGGGAGTGGTTGTACGACGTGGTTGTAGGTTGGCTCGATAGTGCGGCAGGACTGAACGGTGTGGTGCTGTTCACGGCTTTGATTATCGCTGGGATGTTCGCTTGGATTTTCCGGCTGCTGCTGCGGCGGGGCACGAATGTTTTGGTGGCATTAATCCTGGTGCTGCTGGCGGCGTCGGCGGCGATGATTCATTTTCAGGCGCGGCCGCACGTGGTGAGCTGGCTATTTACGGTGGTGTGGTTCTGGATTTTGGAGTCGCAGATGGGAACATATGCTGGTTCTCATTCCCATTCCTCCGACTCCCTGACCACAGTCCGGCGTAGTTGGCCATTGTGGGTGTTGCCGCTGCTGATGGTGGTTTGGGTGAATGTTCATGGCGGATTTCTGGTGGGCTTTGTGCTTCTCGCGATTTACTGGTTTGGCGCGCTGTGGCAGTGGTTCAGTCTGAAGGGAGACCGGTTCGACGATGTCTTGCAGAAGATCCGGACTGGACGGCGCGCTCGGGCGCTGGCATTGACCGGCGTCCTGAGCGCGGCGGCGACATTGGTGAATCCTTACGGCTTCAAGTTACACGTTCATATCTACCGCTATCTTTCGAATCGCTTTCTGATGGATCACATTGACGAGTTTCAATCTCCAAATTTTCACTACGTAGCGCAGAAGTGTTTTGCAGGATTGTTGCTGCTGACCCTGGTGGCGTTAGCGGCGAAAAGAGGCAACGCCAGTGCGAGCCAAGGCTTGGTGGTATTGTTCGCCGTGTATGCGGGGCTGTACGCGTCGCGAAACATTCCCGTGTCGTCACTGCTGTTGATTCTGGTGATTGGGCCATGGTTGTCGGATGCGATGGAGAGACTTGCAGAGACAATCTCAGGTCGAGAGATCGTAGTTCGATGGCGCGGGCCGGCCTCTACATCGTCCTCCACATCGTTTCTTCAGCGAATGGAGACGATCGAGTTAAGCCTGCCGGGCCATCTTTGGCCAATCGCGGCAATCGTATTGACTTGCTGGATCGCGGCGCATGGCGGCAAGCTTGGCGCCAGGCCCCTGATGGACGCCCACTTTGACGCGAAGCGGTTTCCGGTTCACGCGGTGGATTATCTGGAGAAGCAGGATGTGCAGGGGCCGCTGGTTAGTCCCGATTATTGGGGAGGGTATTTGATCTACCGGTTTTATCCGCGGGTCCGAATGGTGGTTGACGACCGCCATGATTTCTACGGCGAGGAATTCTTAAAGTCTTACTTGAAGATGATGCACGTGCAGCCGGGCTGGGGAGATTTTCTTCAGCAGCACCAGGTTCACTGCGTGGTCGTTCCCAAGGGTTCTGCCTTGGCCAACATTCTGCTTGAGACCCCAGGCTGGCAGCCTATCTACAGCGATGATGCGGCGGTCACGTTTGTGCGCCCTCCCACCGGCCTTCAGTAGCCTCTCGGGCGGCAGGATGCCGGCGCTACCTGCTAAACTCTCTGCGTGCCGCGCCTCACTCACCTCGAATGCACCCGCTGCGGCGAACATTTCTCCGCCGACCGCCCTCAAACCGTTTGCCCGAGAGATGGCGGCATTCTCTACGCGCGGTACGATCTCGCGAACATTAAGAAGAGTTTTTCACCGGCATCGCTGCTGGCGCTCGCTCCTACCATGTGGCGTTACGACGCCGTGCTTCCCGAAGCCACGCCGGTCACGCTCGGTGAAGGTTTTACTCCCATGCTGCGCAGCCGCGAATATCCCAACGTCTTCATCAAAGACGAAGGCCTGAATCCCACTGGCTCTTTCAAAGCTCGCGGACTCTCCGCCGCGGTTACCATGGCCCGCCATTTCGGCCTGAAAAAGCTCGTCATCCCCTCCGCCGGAAACGCCGCCGGAGCGCTTGCCGCCTACGCTGCAGCCGCAAACATCGAAGCGCACATCTTCATGCCCAAAGATGTGCCTATGGCGAACCGCATCGAGTGCCACTACTACGGCGCACACGTCACGCTGGTCGACGGCCTCATTTCAGACTGCGCCCGCAAAGTCGCCGAACTCAAAGAAAAACCTGCGTGGTCCGCCGAAGGTTGGTTCGACGTTTCCACCACCAAAGAGCCTTACCGCGTCGAAGGCAAGAAGACCATGGGGTACGAAGTTGCCGAACAACTCGGCTGGAAGCTTCCGCAGGGGATTATCTATCCAACGGGCGGCGGCGTTGGCCTGCTGGGCATGTGGAAGGCCT
>PLKR01000240.1:2903-3989 GCA_003140655.1 Acidobacteriaceae bacterium
GTGCCCAAACCCTACGGCGACTATCTGATCCTAGACATCCTGAAAAAAAGCGGAGGCGTCGCGCTCGCCGCCACCGACGCTGAGATTCTTGATGCCACTCGTCACTGGGCGAAGGTGGAAGGAATCTTCGCAGCGCCCGAAGGCGCCGCGTCGCTCGTTGCTTATCAGAAACTGCTGGCCAGCGGCTTCTTCAGCGCCGACGATACGGTTGTCTTGTTCAACACCGGCTCCGGCCTGAAGTATCTGGACGTACTGGACACGAAAGATGCTCAATCCGCGCGGCCGCCAGCTCCCCGCGCCATCGCCGGAATCATCGGTCCCTACTAAGGATCTCTGCCGCCACTATTCGGTTATTGACTTCTATTTCGCTGGCGCGAGTATCGCATCCAGGCGATCGGGCGTTGTCTCGACTCTCTCCAAGTGCGGATAGCGCATTCCGCCGTGGTAGTCCAGAGAAACTGTGACAAACTCATCGCCACGCTTAAGCAAGAGCTTGATCGGCTCCTTATTTTTCTCCGCGGCGAGGATGGCTTCGCGCAAGCCCGCGACAGTGTATTTCTGATCATTGACGGCTTGCAGTTGCATATCAGGCGTGATGCCGGTTTTGAAGGCCAGACCGTCCCACGCAACGTTATCCAGGCTGCCATGCGAATCAGGGCTGTCCAACTTTACCGAGAAGCCCAGTGAGGTAGCGAAGCTCACTCCACGAACGCCCTCTGCCTTCTTCAGCCACTCCGGTTCGTTATCGTTGTACACGAGCCGATAGCCGCCCTGCGTAAATCCGTTCTCCGGAACGTCCGGGTTGACCTCGTAAACCCGGGTGCGGAAGAATCCCGCCCAATCGTACGGCTGCACGGTGTTCAACGCTTTCACAAGGTCATCAAACGTATAAGTGACGGTGATGTAACTCCCGTTGTCGATCCCGAAAAAGAGCTTCGCGAAATCGTCAAGCGATTTCTTTCCGCCGCTCAGCTCGCGGATCTTCGTGTCGGCATCGAGCCAGATGAGGTCTGACTCCGGGTAATAATCGTAGGAACGCTGCCAGCTCATCCAGGCCTGCGGGGTGGCTCCGTGAGACGAAGCAAT
>PLKR01000240.1:4008-11531 GCA_003140655.1 Acidobacteriaceae bacterium
TTGAAGTTGGGTGTCCACAAGTCAGCCGGCCGCCGGAACTTGCCGTTCCACGAATGGGTGTATTCGTGGGGCAGCAGAGCCCGCCGGCCAACTCCCGCACCCCAGTCCGTAAAGTAATTGGCTCGGGAGCCGTCCTCGCTCGATTGATGGTGCTCCAGGCCTTTGCCGCTGACTATGTCGCTGACAGAGAAGAGAAAATCATAGCGATCATAGTGATGCGAATTGAAAAGCTTCTGCGCCTCGATCACAAGGTTCTTGTGGTATTGCAGTTCTTCCGGAGTGATCTCCAGATCGGCAGGCTTGTCGGCGAAGACATCGAGGTACACCGGGTTGTCCGGCCCCGTGGACAGGTCCAAGCGCTTGAAGTTGACGCCCGCGTAAAGGGGCGAGTCGACCAGCGTATTCAGCGTCGTCTCTTTGAACTGAACTAGGTTGCCGTTCTGCGATTTCACGTCCAGCGCGCAGGCGAATTGCCATCCCTCCGGCAAACGCAGCGCAGCTTCGAATTTGATGTCTCGCGAGAAGTATCCCGCCGGATAGAGAAGCACGCGGTCCCAGGTAACGTTGGCGAACTTCGACGAAATACGACCTCGTTTTGGATCGAGCGGGGCGAGGTATTGGAAGTTTATATCCAGCGTCTTTGCATCTTGCGGCACCTCGACATGGAATGCGTACATGTCCACGCGGTCGCGCACCCAGGGGATGCGTTTGCCATTCGCCGTGACCACAAGGCCGGCCAGTTCGCTCACCGGATCCGATGGCGAGTGTGTCCCGGGAAGCCACTCCGGGTAGAACAGCGTAATGTCGCGGCCTTTTATCGGGATTGTCTCATGCACATTCAGCACGCGATCCGTGACGTTGGTGACATCGACGAGCAGCGAAATCGTGCCGGGATAAGGCGTGTCAGCCGGCGCAACAATGGGCGGAGGCAGCGGTACCGGCTGTGGGCCCGGTGAATTCTGCGCACGCACGGTTGTGGTTAAGGCAATGCATACTGCCGCGAAACCCGCTGCAGCGCGTCTACGACGGAAAAACGAATGCGGCATATGGATCCTCCGAAACTGCTGAGCTCTTGACGGTGCGACATGAAGAAGATTTGGTCGATCACTGGGCAAAATCCTACGTTTGCGAAACGGTCAAGTCAATGAGAGCTGGGGAGATTAAACCATTGAGCTCCGCAATGAAAGAGCCGTTCGAGAAAGCGTAGTAGAATTCGAGCAACTTCCTAATATGACGACAGCAGCCCATAACCGCATCTACCGCACGATCTCCATCGACTCGATACTGGCGGCTCGCCGGATCGTGTATCAGGCGGCGGTCCGGACACCGCTGGTTCGGTTGTATTACGACGACGCTCCCGGCGAAATTTATCTCAAGCTCGAATCGTTCCAGCCGATCGGTTCGTTCAAGCTGCGCGGGGCTTATAACGCCATCTCGCTGCTAAGTGCGGAAGACAGGGCGAAGGGCGTGTGGACCGTCAGCGCAGGCAACGCTGCCCAGGGAGTGGCCCTGGCGGCCCGGATACTGAAAACGCGCTGCGACGTTTTGGTCATGGATACCGCCCCAGCCGCGAAGCTCGATGCCATCAAACGGTTGGGCGCAGGCATTCGTCAGGCGTCCATGGACGAGTGTTGGACCGCAGTGATCGAACGAACGCATCCCGCGTTTGAAGGCGTCTTTGTTCATCCCTTCGACGACGACAACTTCATCGCCGGCAATGCCACGGCTGGTCTGGAAATCCTGGAAGACTTGCCGGATGTTACNNACTGCCGCACCCCTTCACCTTTCGTTTATCAAAGGTTCAGCGCAGAAGTTTCCGGACTGGAAAACAAGTTTTGTGGATGGCTGCGGCGGCAAGTCGGTCTTGCCGAGTATGTGGACGCTCGCCAGCCGCCTGCTGGCCGGCTCGATCGTTGTCTCGCTGGAAGAAACCCGCCGCGCCATGACCATCGTTGCCGCCCGGAATCACCTGATCTGTGAAGGTGCTGCTGCGTGCGCAGTTGCCGCCGGACTCAGTGGCCAAGCCGGGAACGGCAAGATCGTATGTATCGTCAGCGGCGGAAACATTGACCTCGGCAAATTCTCGGAGCTGGTTTCGGCCCCGGCCTAGCGCTCTGGAATTCAGTAACCTGGAATCGGTAACTCATTGACGACGTATTGAGAGGAAAACACTACACCCATCGTCGTTGCTCAAGGAGCGGGAGTCTATTTTGCTAGGTAGAGTATGGCCATAAATGGGCGGTTTAACGGAATCGGATGGATGGTTCGACAGAGGGCTTTGTACGTGGCGATGCTTCTTTGGCTGCTTCTGAGCGGAGTCGGACTCCTTTTTTCTCGACACACGCCGCTGTTCAGGGGTTTGGTCGTTGGATCCTCGGAATACTTGGTGATGGTTGTGCTGATGTTCGGCTTGGTTACGCTGCTGACCCGAAAGCGGCCTGTAATTGATCTGGGACAGCGCGCTCCGGAACGTGGTATTGCAGGGCGCGAGGCGCTGGCGATGTGGGCGTATGCCGCGGTGGTGATGGTAGCTGGCCGTCTGATCGGGCAGCACTTGTTTGGTGAAGGGATTGCTCTGCATCTGAATGGGTCGCTGGTGGGGGCGACGCGGGTGCAATCACCGATTGAGGTTTACATGTGGGCGGCTTACAACGGGATCCTGCTGGCGCTCATTCCGTATGTTGTGTTTCGGATGCGAGGATACTCAAACGAGCAACTCAGCTTGAAATCGGCAAACCTGAAGAGCGATGTGCTCGTGATCGTGGTAGTGCTTGCCTTCAGCGCCGGGTTGGATATGAGGGGGACAAATATCTTTCAGCTCACGCGGCATCAGCAGCTTGTTGGTGGGCTGATGTCATTTTGGCTGCATCTGTTCGGGACGGATCTGCCGATCATGATTCTTATCTACTCGATCTTGATGCCGAGATACTTCAAGCTGTTTTCGCCGATGACGGCTTATCTGCTGGGGGCGGTGAGTTATCCGACGATGCATATTTTTGAGTCGGGCACGCGGTACGACTCGCTTCGAGCGGCTGCGATGTCGCTGACTTTCGTCTACTTGTTGTTCATTCCGCCAGGGTTGATGAAATCGTTTCTGACATGGCGGACCGGGAACGCGTGGGTGCATGTGTGGGCGTATCACGCGATTTCGCCGCATGTGACGGTGGATACGCGGTTGATTGTGAGTGATTTTGGAATTAAGTGATTAGGCGTTCCCCTCAATGCGCAATACCCCGGTAATTCATTGACTTGCCGCCGCGTCCCCCCTAATATAGTCGCGCACGGAGCGTGCTCTTTCATTGATCGGCAAGACCATCTCGCATTACCGCATCGTCGAGAAACTCGGTGGCGGCGGTATGGGTGTCGTTTACCGGGCCGAGGACATCAAACTAGGCCGTTTCGTTGCGCTTAAGTTTCTACCGGAAGAACTGGCCAAGGATCGCCAGGCCCTGGATCGCTTTCAGCGGGAAGCGCGCGCCGCCTCGGCGCTGAACCATCCCAACATCTGCACCATCCACGAAATTGACGAGGAAAACGGTCAGGCGTTCATCGTCATGGAGTTTCTTGATGGCCAGACCCTGAAACACCGCATCGACGGCCGCCCGATGGACACTGAAACGCTGTTAAATCTGGCGATTGAGATTGCCGATGCCCTGGATGCCGCGCACTCCAAAGGAATCATTCATCGCGACATCAAGCCAGCGAACATTTTCGTGACCAAGCGCGGGCAGGCCAAGTTACTGGACTTCGGTTTGGCGAAGCTGGCTCCGGAAAACCGCGGGGGCGGCTCGGAATCCGCGCTGCTAACGGCTGACGAAGGGGCGCTGATGACCACGCCCGGCTCGACGATTGGAACCGTGGCCTATATGTCGCCGGAGCAGGTTCGCGCCGAAGCGCTTGACCCGCGCACCGATTTGTTCGCTTTCGGCTCGGTGCTCTACGAAATGTCCACGGGAGGCCTGGCGTTTCCCGGAAGCAGCAGCGGGGTGATCTCTGAAGCCATTCTGAACCGCACCCCGGCGCCGCCCTCGGTCGCGAATCCGGCAATTCCTCCCAAGCTCGAGGAAGTTATTTTCAAGGCAATAGAGAAGGAGCGCGAGTTCCGCTATCAGACCGCGGCCGAGTTGCGCGGAGACTTGAAGCGAATCAAGCGCTCTCTGGACACCTCGCGGGTTCGCGCCGGAACCGCAACTATAGCTGCAATGGGGACGCCGGTGACCCCGGTCGTTGAGACTGCTGCATCGCGAGGGCGCGTGCCGGTAACGGTGTTGGCAGCCGCTGCCATCGCATTAATCGCTGGTGTAGCCGCTGGAAAATTCTTGTGGCAACGCTCGCCGGTCCAAGCCACACTGCCGGTCTACCATCCGCTCACCTTCCGCCGCGGCATGGTTCACGCCGCACGTTTCGCTCCCGACGGCAAGACCATCATTTACAGCGCAGCCTGGGAAGGGAAGTCTCTACAACTGTTCACCACGCGTCCGGAGAGTCCTGAGTCGCACGAACTGGAGCCCGCGGGAGCCGACGTTCTGGCCGTCTCGGCGTCGGGCGAAATGGCGCTTTCGCTGCGCAGCCACCCCATCGCCCAATTCCTCTATTCCGGCACGCTCGCGCGCGTGCCTCTAGTCGGCGGCGCTCCGCGCGAGATCATGGACAACGTGGAATGGGCCGATTGGGCTCCCGATGGAAGCACCCTCGCGATTGTGCGGCAGGAGCAAGGCCGGCACAGTCTGGAGTTTCCGCCAGGCAAGGTGCTCTATCAGGCCGACGGATGGATTGGTCATCTTCGCATTTCCCCGAAAGCGGACACCATCGCCTTCATCGACCACCCCGAACTCGGCGACGATGGTGGGGCGGTTGCCGTGGTTGATCTGGCTGGGAAAAAGACAACTCTTTCCACCGGCTGGGATAGCATTCAGGGCATCGCATGGTCGCCCGGCAATGATGAGATCTGGTTTACCGCCACCCGCACCGGCGGCGACCGCTCGCTTTACGCCGTCAACATTTCGGGCACGGTAAGATTGCTCGCTCGCGTTCCCGGAGAGTTGACCTTGCTCGATGTTGACCGCGACGGTAATGTGCTGCTGACGCGCGGCAACGACCGCGCCGGAATGATCGGTCTGACTCCCGGCGACGCCAAAGAACGTGACTTATCCTGGCTCGATTGGTCCGTGCCCGGCGATTTGTCAGCCGACGGCCGCATCGCACTTTTTACCGAAACGGGCGAAGGTGGAGGACCGAAGTATGCCGTCTACATGCGCAAAACCGACGGCTCACCCGCCATTCGTCTGAGCGAAGGATTTGGGACTGGCTTGTCGCCTGACGGCAAGTGGGCTCTCGCGCGCACCAATGTCACTTCGCCTCCGCTGTTTCAGCTTCCAACCGGAGTCGGCGAAGCCAGGCTCCTCACCCACGATTCCATGAACCACCTCTGGGCGCGTTGGCTCCCCGACGGGAAACAAATATTGTTTTCCGGCAACGATGCCGGCCACGGTGTTCGGCTTTATGTGGAAAATCCCGAGGAAGCCAAGCCGCGCCCCATCACTGGGGAAGGAGTGAGCCCGTTCTTTGAGATCTCTCCCAAGGGGGACTTTGTCGCCGGCGTCGGTCCGGATCACAAAATGTACCTTTATCCGGTCGCCGGTGGCGAACCCGTGCCCGTCTCCGGCAACACGGGCGACGAAGCGCCCACGGGCTGGTCCGCTGATGGCCGCTCCCTTTATGTTTTTCGCTTTGGCGAAATTCCAGCCAAAGTGTTTGAGCTCGAGTTGTCCACCGGAAAAAGAAAACTATGGAAGGAACTGGTGCCGGCCGACTCGGCGGGAATCGATACGATCCGGGGAATCACAATCACCCCGGATGCCAAGGCCTACGTTTACGGCTACATCCGCACCCTCTCCGATCTCTACGTCGTCGACGGCCTGAAGTAAGGGCTGCGTAGAGGCGTTGCGAGCGCGCGCACGAAGGGTCACTGAGTGCAATTGCCGAACGCTCGGCGGGTAGAACGATCTTTAACCCCACAGGTCAGAAGTCGTCCTGCCTACGCTGTCTTCGCCAGCTTGAACTCCTCCGGTCCCCTCAGGGCGTAATGCTGCTCGGGAACGGGGAACCCGGCATGGGCAAAGGTATCGCGGATCAGCCGGTTCGTGTCGAAATACACTTGCCAGTAGTGCTGGTTGTCGCAGTAGGGGCGAACCGCGAGGACCGGGCCAGAAAGATTGAACGTCAGAATCTCGACATCCGGAGCCGGCGCTGCCATCACGTTCGGCACCTGCGCCAGCACCGGTTTCAGGAGCGCAATCGCCGCCTGCGGGTCCACACCGTGCGCCAACTGTGCCGTTAGTTCGACACGTCGGTAGGGGTTCGCCGAAAAATTCTGTATGGTGTCAGCGAAAATCTTGCCGTTACCGATGATGGTCTTCACGTTGTCGGGCGTATTGAGGGTTGTAGCGAACAGGCCGATTTCCTCGACCGTGCCGGTGACTCCAGCGACTGTAACAAAGTCCCCCACCTTGAACGGCTGCAGGATTACCAAAAACACTCCGCCGGCAAAGTTCGACAGTAATCCTGACCATGCCATGCCTATGGCGACGCCCGCCGCTGCGATCAATGCCGCAAAACTGGTGGTCTCGACACCAAAGAACCCGAGAATCCCGATGACCAGCACGATATTCAGCAAAGCCGCCACTGCCGAGTGGATATAGCGGATCAAAGTCGGATCAATCTTCTGCTTCCTCAGAGCACTCCCGATCATGCGAAGCGCAATGCCGATCAGCCATCGGCCAATAATCCAGATGGCGATCGCACCCAAGAGTCTCAAACCGACAGCTGTCAATACGGCGGTTACGGTTTGCATCATGGCGCTTAGATTGAGGTTCATACATTGCTCCTTGGACGGCCCGGTTCCTGGCCTGGGAACACATCTTATCTGCGGATTCGCCGCTTGGCTATACTCGACTTTGGGATACGGTTAGAGGATCCAGGTCCGCCCAGGCAGACCCCGGGCGGACAAGGGGAAATACGGCCACAAATACGTGTTGAAACATCGCCATATCACTCATCGGGCCGGTAACGGCACGGGGCCTTGGCCATTTGCTCGCGGGGCGTGAACTACCGTGCTGGACTCGGCGGAGCGCTTTTGTGCTACTGTCTGCTTAGTCGCGCGCTATCGCCACCAAAACAATACTAATCTCTGGCCGAGAATACTTGACGTGCTTTGTCGCGAGGCCAGTCATGTCAGCACTACTCAAGCAAATTCTTCGATGGCTCTGCCCGCATCGCTTCTCCTGGCCGCACAGCGGCATTGATGGACAGGATTATCAGGTCTGCCTCCTTTGCGGCACTGCATTTGAATACGATGTGAGCACGATGCGCCGGACGGGACGGTTGGTTCTACCCCACACGCGCAAAATGTTACGGCTGTGAAACTGGCAAGTCAATGAATCGCGTGGGATTGACGGTTGCTCAAGAGGATTGTTGTTGTAAATATCGCCATATCATTGAGAGTCAATGAGTGCTAACGCCTG
>PLKR01000215.1 GCA_003140655.1 Acidobacteriaceae bacterium
GGATTGAACCCGTGGCGCTGAGGGGATCCTCAGGGGTCGTCGCTGTGTCGGACTCCTACGGAAGCATGCTTGCCAACAACTACCCTTGGTTTCTCACGCGCAAGGTGAAGGTGCTGCCCTTTGGAGCGGCAATGATGGACTTCGAGCGCCTTGGAACGCACACCCCTGCTAAGCCAGTCATTGATTTCTCCGATGGGCTCTTTCACCAGGTCTACGTCGGGCGATGCGGGCCGGATATGTCCGTCGCCTTGAAAATTCTGTTTCGGGCGTTCAAGCGATACAGGGAGACACATCCAAGCCAGGCGGCAAATATGCGGATTCATTTCGTCGGGACGGACTACGCTCCGCCTCCGTTGGGCCGCGACTGGGCTCTTCCCGTCGCGAAGGCAGAGGGCATCGAAGGGTTCGTCCAAGAGCATCGGTACCGGGTGCCCTATTTCGATTCACTATATTATTTGAAAAACGCCGATGCGCTCGTTGCGGTGGGCTCAAACGACCCGACTTACAGCGCGTCAAAATTCTTTTCGTACGTCTTGGCTAGCCGTCCCTTGCTGATGATCTTTCACAGTCAGAGCCCCGTCCTTCGGTTCGCCGAGAACATGTCGGCAGGGTACACTTACGGTTTCAAAGGGTCTTCCGACATTTCGCAGATTGCCGAAGTTGTTTGTCAGCAATGGTTCATTGACGGAGGGTGCCGTGAAAACCGAGCTTTTAACGCCGCGGCATTTTCGCCGTTTGCCGCGGAGCAAATGGTGAATGGATTGGTTCAAACCTGCAATGATGCCATCGAGGATTTTGAGAGGGAAAGCGCTTCTTCTTGATCCTCCGTGCGTCTTATCCACCAACTTCATTCCTCTGCCAGCACGCTTTTCATGAGGGTTCCAGATTCCATTCGCCGTTACGTGAGTCTCGTTGTCTTGCTCTGTGCCGTTTTCGCCATCGATTGGTTCACGTATGAATTGAGCGTGGGACCGCTCTATCTATTGATCGTCGTTTATGCTCGTTGGCAGCTGGGTTTGAGGGCTGGGCTGGCGACCGCCGTAATCTGTCCGGCGTTATGGGCCTTGGCGGACTACGGCACAGGTCACCGTTTTTCCCATAACTGGATCCTTTTCGAGAACGCCGGGGTTCGCGTATTTACCTACTGTTTGATCGTGGCCGCCGTCTCCGTATACAAGAGGACCCTGGAAGCGCACCGGCGGCGGCTCGCAATGCTGGAGCGCCTATTGTCAGTTTGCCCGGGGTGTGGCGCGATCGGCGTCAATGAAGGCGGTTGGCGCAAGGCGTCGGAGTTCCATGACGACGTCGCTCAGGTTTACACACTTTGTCCCACTTGCGCAGCGGCCCATCAAGGCGATGTCTCTACGAATCCTTCACGTATTGCGCCCGGTTGATTCGGACGCCGGTCGATCGATTGAAGCCGTATGTGAGCTTTCGACGGCCCAGTTTAAATTTGGCCACGCCATCGAGATCGTCACCCTCGGCCACACAATCGGGAAAAGGTTAGAACGATTGGGCATTCCCATTTACGGTCTCCAGAACGACCAGGGTTCTTACGGCTACAACGCCAAATTTGTCCGCTGGATGAAGGAACACGCTGGCGCCTACGATTGTGTCATCGTTCACGGGATCTGGGATTATTGCGCCTTAGGAACGTGGTGGGCCCTTCGCGATTCAACCGTTCCCTATTTCGTATTTGCACACGGGATGCTGGACCCATGGTTTAAGACTTATCGACCGATCAGGCATCTCTTGAGGTGGCTTTACTGGCCGTGGGGCGTATATCCGGTTTTGCGCGACGCGCATGCGGTATTTTTCCTGTGTGACGACGAGCGGAATAGAGCCCGGCAGGCATTTTGGATATACGATTGCCATGAATTCGTTGTGCGCTCCGGGTCATCCGGGATTTCGCAGCCTTTGGTCGATGGCGCCTCTGAGATCTTCCTTTCGGCGCATTCCGAGCTTCGCGGGAAAAGGCTCTTCACGTTTTTTGCCGACCAAGACCCTGCTAAGGGCGTGCGCGCTTTGGCTGGAGCCATTGGTTGGCTCTCCGAAAGGGGAATTTGGAACAGCCAAACGATGCGATTGGTAATTGCGGGTTCTGCAGATCAAGCAATTCGAGTTGTCGTTGAGCATTCCGCCAATCAATGCGGCGTTGGCCATTGTGTCTATTGGACCGGAGCGCTGACGGAGAGCGAAAGGTGGGGAGTGCTCCACGCGTCAGAGGTTTTCCTGAGGCCCTCTTCGTACGAAATCAGCAGCAATTCCGTTGCCGACGCGTTATCGGCCGGCACACCTGTGCTTGTTTCGACTGGAGTCGCGATTTGGAAGGACCTTGTGAACGTCGGTGCCGGTCTTGCTGACGAAGGGACGTCACAAGGATGTGCTCGACTACTCAAGAAATGGGTCGGCCTTACTCATAATGAACAGGCCGCGATGCGGCTCAGAGCAAGACGCTGCTATGAGGATCGTTACACGCTTGTCGGGGCCGCCCATTCGCTAACATCTGCGATTTATCTCCTGGTGGGCGTTCATCGTGACGGGCGACGGGATCTTAAACCGTTGAAGCCCGCGTCTGAATTGTTCTAGCACACCGTTTCGCGAAAACCGACGAATCGCCAGAGAGTCAGGCGGACACCATGTTTTCTCGGCATCTCTTGGTGTTTTGTAAATCTTTGATGTCAAATGGCTGCCCAAGGAGGGATCCGAGACAAAATCTTGCAGGTCTCGATGCCCTTCGAAAAAGGAAGGAATTCGGAAGGAAAAGCGAGGGCGATACTGTCGGGGAAACGCTTGTTGATTGGCAACGTCGAGGACCCTTGGTTGGTAGTTCTTAAAGTTCACTCCTGGGCCAAGCAATTGAGAGAGGGCAGGGTGGAATCGTGTGCAGAAGTGGCTAGGAGAGAGAATATTACGCGGGCTCGTGTATCGCAGCTTTGGCCGCTGTGTAGGATCAATAGAGAGCAGGCGGAACCCGCTTTGCGGGAGCGCTCGGGCAGAGCCATCAGCCTTCGGACTCTGATCAAATTCGCTCGGAAGGCCGGCGTGAAATTAGGGCAGTCTTGCGGCGGAGAAATGACCCCGGGGTAACTAAATGGACGCTGTCGAGCAGGACCGAGTGAGCCAGTTTGGCGCGTCCTATTTAGTTTCTTTTAGTTACCCCTCCTTCGGAAAACATACGGCTCTCATAGCCAGAGATGGAGCGCTCAGGCTGTGGAAGGTTTGGGGGCCTGGAGTGCGGGCGGGATAAGGCTGCCCTTGAGGAGCAGGACGATCGACCGGATGAAGATCCATCCAACCACGAGGTTTGCGATGACGAACGATCCTTCTGCAAGCGGCACGTAAAGTCCTGACATGCCCCTGTCCACAAACCGCATGCAGGAATAGGCGAGAGCTGTGACACCGAAGGTGAACGCCCAATAGGCCGCGCTATACGGCTGCTCCCGCAGCCAACCCTGCAGGCGAATGAGCATCAGTCCCTGCATCAGCCCATAGCCAAGAAGCATGTGGGCAAACAGGTCCGGTTTCCCCGTGGTGAGGCCAAGGTAGGCAGCGCAACCAACCACCGAGGGTGCCAGCTGGATTCCTAGGGTCGGCCGCAGCGGCTTGGGAAGGGATTCCTGGATATAGAGCCGGTGTAGAACGATGGACTCGATCGCCAGCCAGGAGAAGAGGCCGGCTCCAAAGAACAGCTGGGCCAGCTCAGGATGGTTGAAGGCGGTGGCGGCAATTGAACTGACGAAACTTCCAGCCACGGTCGGCAGGTAGAGAACGGGCGTCGTTGTATTCGGGTCGCGCCCGCCCTTCCACAGCTGTCCAGTTCGGAACAGGGCAAAAGCCAATTGTCCCAGGGAGCCAATCCAGAAAAGGGCGATCGCGATGCCGGCGTTGTAGGGAGCGACGGCGAGCGCAATGAGGGCGGTGGAAACCGGGGCTAGGCCCACAAAACAGCAGAGAACGGGATGGGCCAATTCGGCGCGGGCCTCGTCCGGAGCCATGATCCATTTGGCAACGTAGGACACGACCAACAGTATCCAAATGAATACGGCGACGGCCATTATCATCTCGCCCACCACATGGGGCAGGCCCCACATCTTCGCGCCTACGCGCCAGACATTTCCAAGGCCCACAAGGCCAAGGATCATTCCGAAAAATGAAGCCGGAATTATTTTTTTCATTTTTGGAACGCCTATGCTTCAGCTGACTTCCTGGGTTGCGAACGGTTGTGTCTTTCGGAAGAGACCCCTTTTCCAGACGAACACGATGGCCGCCGACAAGAGAACTCCGATAAGAAGGGAAAGGACGGACACATCCGGGCCGAATTGGCCGCCGGTCAGCAACTCGGGCTTGCCGGCGACGGGCGTGCTCAGGAGCAGGCCATTGTGGCTGTTTACGCCAAGGAGCGAAACCTCTGTGAAATCCCAGGCCGTGTGCAGCCCGATCGACATCCAAATGCTGCCGGTCGCCATGTAGAGGAGTCCCATGGTGAAGCCGGCGTTTATGGTTATCCCCACCACGGCAAGCCAGTCGCCGTGGGTGAGGTGGGCGAGGCCGAAGAGCACCGATGAAAGCACAAGGCCCCATGCGAGGCCAAATGCACGCCCAAGGAGGCGAAGGAGTATCCCTCGGAACATCAGCTCCTCCATCATGCCGGACAGGTAGCTGTTGAACACAAAGCTATCGAAGACGCGCCGCCAGTGGTTCGCCTGAACCTTGTATAGGCCCAAGCTCCAGAGTATCGCCGTGATTGCGCTCAGCAGAAGGAAGCCAATGAGGGCTCCCATAGTGATCTCGGCGATAGTCCCGCGATGCGGCAGCACCTCGACGGGTCTCCTTCCCTCCGCCGCGGCGACGAGGAGCCCGTAGCCGACCAGCGCCAGGAGAGGAATTCCCAGCACGATGTAGTAGGACGAATTCGGCGGCAGGTGCAGCCATCCGCCGAGATACTGCGTCAAGACGAAGAGACCCAGTACACATGCCGAGAGAAAGATCGCCCAAATGACCGCGCGCAGCCGAAGCCATCGGCCCGGTACCAGGATGCCTGATGTGCCAAGTACGATGGGCCATTCTTGATTGTTGTTCATGGCTGCGTTCAGCCGTGCACGGGGCTTTGGAACCGAATGATGTGCTCCGCTATTTCCCGGGAGTGAGTCTCCAGTGCGAAGTGGGCCGCCCCGTTCAATATTTTTACTTCGATTGACTTAAGGTCCTTCCGGTAAGCCTCGGCTCCTGCTACTCCGAAAACGAAATCGCCCTCGCCCCAGAGGACCAGCGCCGGCGGCTGATATTTGCGGAAGTAGGCATGCCACTCCCCATAGCGGTCGAAGTTGGAGGCGTAGTTGGCGTGCAGCACGTATTGAACCTCCTTGTTGCCGGGCCGATCCATGCCCCACTGGGCGTGTTGCCATGAATCCGGATTGACCAAGGACGGGTCTTCCACGCCCTCCAGCATCTGCCGCTTGGTGTACGGTAGCTCGAACAGCTTGGCGGCCATCGCCCGCATCTGGGGTGTCCGTTCGGTGGCCAGCCGGACAAGTATGTCATGCAACTCGGGGGTGACGCCTTCCGTGTAGGCGTTGGCGTTCTGGACGATGAGGGCGCTCACGCTGTCCGGGCGCCGGGCCGCGAGGCGAAATCCCACTGGGCCGCCAAAGTCCTGCGCATAGAGTGCGAATCTGCCGAGCCCGATGGCGTCGGTGAAATGCTCCATGACATCGGCGAGGTGATCGAANNACATGGAACCGGTCCGCCAACAGTGGAATCAAATCGCGAAACATATAGGAGGAGGTCGGGAACCCGTGGAGAAAGAGGATCGTTGGATCTGTCGCCCGTCCGGCCTCGCGATAGAATATCTCGAGGCCATCGACCTTTGCGGTGCGGTAATGCGTCTTGATTGCCGCAATGTCGGTGATTTGGGCATTCATGGAGATCCTTTGCTTCATTCACCGAGCAAATTCCCGAACAATTGGATCACTTCGGCAAAGGGCGCCGTCGGAAGGCCGTGCCGCTTTTGAAGGAACTCGGGTGAAGTGAGGCCAACCGAGGTTTTTCCTGGATCGGATTCCCAGATCAGCGCCTTCAGGGGCAAATCCAACGCCAGGGTAGGGTAAGCGTCCATCAGGGGCGTTCCCTTTCTCGGATCGCCGAACAGGAGCAGGACCGTTGGCCTCAGCACCAAGCCAAAGGCGGCCGCCTCGGCCGCCTGGTCGATACGGGCAAACAGCTTGATCTTCCTGGCGCCCAGCTCCGCTTCGATCCGAGTCGCCGTGTCATTGACCGACCAGGGACTGGCAAAACTGATGACGCCGCTTTTCGGATCGGCCTTCATGTCTTTGAAGGCGATGGCTCCCGTTGGCAGAGGATCATGGGCCCATCGCCCTTCTCGCCCGAGCGAAGTTCCAACTTCATCGCGGGGACGGCAGCGTCCCCGGTCACAACCTCCTTCAGGGGCCCGAAAGTTTGAACTATCGCCACGCCTCCGATCCCGCCCGTCAGCACAACCAGGCCTACTGGCTCAGGTCCTCCCACGAGGAGCAGCCGGTATTTCTTTCGCGGCTCCAGGCCGGTCGCCGCGATCTGCAGATTGTCGATCAGCCCGAGCGAATTGATAGCGACGCTGGCGTGCGCGAGAGAGTTCGCATTCTCGGGAGGCACCAGATCAACGTTTAGGACCTCATTGGCGCGCCCCAGTGGTTTGAGATTGGCCGTTCCCTTGTCGTCCAGGGTCGCGTTGGGCACGTAGACCAAGGCCTGCGGCAACTGGCCGACGGGAATCGTGGCGATGATCTGGTTGGTCAGGGTGTCAATGGACTGGACCGCATCTCCATTCTCCAAGCCGACATACACGCGGTTGCCATCGCCTGAACCCCAGATTCCGTGCGGAAGGTCGCCGCACTTGACCGTGGCGACCAGCCGGTCCGAGGCGCCTGCATCGCGGGTATAGGCACGAACCTCGTCTTTCCCGCCGACGGTAACATAGGCGAAACGTCCATTCGCGTTATCTATGAAGGTGACGTGGTTCGTGATCGGGCCCGTTTCGAAGGTAGCCAGTTTCTCGAAAGGAGGATGAGCGCTGAAGACCTGAGCCTTGCCGGAATCTTTCAGAGTGAACCACACCTCGTCCTGGTCCACGGCTAGATTTGGCGAAAAGGGGCTCGCCTGCGGCACCCGGGCCACGACTTGGTAGGTGCCGGTATCAATCACGTCCATCTCGGGCGTGAAGCTGGACGGCACAAAGGCGTATTTTCCGTCCGGGCGAAACAATACCATGCCCGGTCCATCGGCGGTCTCGATCCTGCGAATCTCCTTCATTTTTACCGGGTCGATGACGCTGACGTAATTCTCGCCGCGCACCGCGATCCACAGCTCCTTTCCGTCCGTCGTAAAGAATCCCTCATGGGGCGAGCGCCCGACATGAACCTTCCCTTTCACGGTGTTGGTTTCGGTGTCAATCAGGGTGACCGAGTTGGATCCGATGGAGATCACATCGAGGGTCTTGTGATCAGGTGAGAATCCCAATCCGTGAACCAGCAGTTCGCCGCGATACAGCGGGCTGACGGCTACGGGGACGTCTTCCCCGAGGAAAATTGATCCGAGGTACTGGTTGGTCGCCGGATCGATGACAGACACCGTGTTGGAGGTCTGTTCGGCGGTATAGACACGATCGCCAGCCCTGGCTGCCGCGCCGGTCGCCACTATGAAGAAAAGTAAAAAAGGGGCCTTCATCCTCGGCAGATCTCCTTCCCCGTCTCGGCGTGCTTTCTCATCCACAGGTTCATCAGGTCGATCTCTGATTTCTGGTCTGCTATGATTTCCTCAGCGATGCGCCTCATCGTCGGATCGCTGCCGTGGCTAAGCTCGGCCTT
>PLKR01000192.1:0-3379 GCA_003140655.1 Acidobacteriaceae bacterium
GCGGTGCGGGAAAAGAAGCTCACCAACATGCGGGCTTCGACAGCGGACGAGGCCATCCGCCTGGTGCCATTCCGGCAATTAAATCTAGAGCAGGCGATCGAATTCATTGCGGATGACGAATTCGTGGAAATCACTCCAAAATCGCTGCGGCTGCGAAAGAAAGTTTTGCAAGCCAACAAGCGCAAGAAGAGCGCGATGGCAACGGTAGAAGAAGGGTGAAGTCCAGAGGTAAATCCGAAACACCTAACGGCAACACGCCGCTGCGAATGTTTCTGGTCCCGTGCAGTTGCGGAGCGACCTTCGCGGTCGCGGAAAACTATGATCGCCAGGGGACAGCGTGGAGCCGGTATTTGATCTGTCCGAGCTGTGGCAAGCGGCACGACCCCAAGAACCGGCTGTTGCAGATGGGATATCACCACGAGGGATACTGGCAGGTGGACGAGTGCTAAGCGCGGTTCGGCTTTCGATCCGATTTACCATATGCCGATTTAACATGCCCGGTTTGACAAACCTGCTATACTTCTCGGCGCATTCGACTGTTCGCCAGCTCCGGTCCCGATTCTCAGGAAGGTTTCCCCGACCTGCCAGTCCGCCGCATCGAGCTCGCACTTCGACAGCTCAATGCAGAGGCTGACTCTTGAAGAATATTTTCGTGGGGAACTTGAGCTTTAACACATCGGAAGACGAACTGCGGCAGATGTTTGAGCCGTTCGGGCAGGTGGACCGGGTCAGCATCATGACCGACCGCGACACGGGACGCTCGCGTGGGTTTGGCTTTGTGGAGATGGCCAGCAACGAGGATGGAGAAAAGGCCATTACTGCATTGAATGGGTCGCAGGTGGGCGGACGCACGCTCAACGTGAACGAGGCGCGTCCCAAGACCGAGCATGCCGGCGGCGGTGGTGGCGGACGCGACCGCGGAGGCCGAGGCGGGGATCGCGGTGGGGACCGCGGCGGACGCGGCGGTGGTGGCGGCGGACGCGGCCGCTATTAAGAGTTCGGAGTTCAAACGTCTCGGAAGATGGTTCTCGCAACTGCTGGCGGCTCGCCGCCGCGTGTTCGAACACCTGCGTTATCCTCACATTGATGCTTCCTAACCCTCCCATGTAAACTTAACTTGTCGGTGCGCGCCCGTAGCTCAGATGGATAGAGCGATTGCCTCCGGAGCAATAGGTCGGGAGTTCGAATCTCTCCGGGCGCACCATTTTTCCTCTTTACCTTCAATCACTTCTGCGCTTTCAGATTGCGGCGGCATTTTGGGGATTTCCGCGGAGCACTCAAGGACCCATCACTGGATCAATCAGTGTAACCGCGATATTTCGCCAACTGACAGGAGAAATGAACGAGTCGGGTGTTGTCGGCAAGAAAAGAGGCCAGACCCGAGGTTGAGTCCAGCCGGAGTGTGAACCGGTCGTGAGGGTCGAATGACGTACAGTCGCTAACCCATGACCGTGTTCCGTTGAAACTAAGAGCAGAATACCCGCTGCACGGTTCTAGTAGCTGGTCAATATTGCACACTTTCGGCAATCAGGCATCCGCAACTCCAAGGAACAGACTGCTATACTCTCGGCGTGGGTATGTTCTCCTGGCTCCTCTGAGCCTCCGGTCGACCTATGTATTTTTCGGGAACCTTGCATGTGCATTCTGGCAATGTTCCGCCTCGCACTCGCACGCTGGCCCCTTTGACAACCCATTCCTTCCGCATCCTGCTGGTTCTGACAATGGGGTTAGAGGCCTGGACCGGCTTCGCGGCACAGAGCACCTCATCGTCAGACTCACAGGCCAACATCAACAACGAGGCGCAGGCGGCCTTTCAAGCGGGTGCCGCGGCGACCGCGAATAACGACTTCAAGACCGCAGAGGCACAGTTTGAGAAAGTGGTGCGCCTGCTGCCTCAGGTCGAGGAGGGCCACAGCGCCTTGGGCGCGGTCCTGGCGCGTCTCGGAAAACTTCCGCAAGCCATTAAAGAACTGGAAACGGCGGTGAAGCTGAAGCCCGGCGACGTATCCGCCCAGACCAACCTCGCCCTGGCGTATGAGCAAACGGGCGCTCACCAGAGGGCGATTGTTCTTTTTCAGGGCATTGAAGCCGATGCGCAACGCAAGCCCGCTGCGGATCCTTCCCACGCGTTGCCCTCGTTTGTTCTTGCAGCCTACGCACGCTCGTTAGCGGCCGCGGGGCAACTCCCGGCAGCCACCGCCAAGATGAAGACCGCCGTCGCCGAATCGCCGAAGAGCGCCGAACTCCATGACGCCTTGGGCTCGCTGCACGGGCAGCAGCGGAACTGGCCTTCGGCAGTCAGCGAATTTCAGGAAGCGATTCAGCTCAATCCGCAGTTCTCCGCGGCTCACACGCACTTGGGGATGGCGCTGCTCGCACAACAACAGACCACGGCGGCGATCCAAGAGCTAACCCTGGCTTCCCAGTTGGCTCCGAACAGCGCGGCCGCCTCCACGGAACTGGGCGAGGCTTATGTGGAGAATAATCAAGACGACAAAGCCATCGTGGAATTCCAGCGCGCGATCACCATAGATTCGGTGTACACAGAAGCTAAGTATCAATTAGCCAGGGCATTGCAGCGCGCCGGCCATGATGCGGACGCCATTCCTCTGCTTCGCCAAGTTGTTGCATCACAGCCGAAGAACCGGGAGGCGGGCTCGAGCCTGGGATTGGCTCTTCTGGTTACTGGAAACCCAAAGGATGCAATTCCGTTTCTTCAGCGTACGCTCGAACAAAAGCCTGCTGATGCCACCGCGCATGAGAATCTGGCCGCGGCGTACTTGCAAATGAACGAAGTCGATGAATCCATCCATGTGCTTAGCTCCGGCCTCAAGACCAATCCCGAGAACTTCCAGCTCCGCTACAATCTCGGTCTCGCCCTCAAGTTGAAGGACGACGATGCGGCCGCCATTCCGGAGCTGGAGGCTGCGTCCAGGCTGAAGCCTTCGGCCTGGGAGCCGCGATACACGCTGGGCATCCTCTATATGCAAGACGGCCGCTACGACGACGCAGCCCGCGAACTCTCGCTGGCGATGAAGCTGCACCCCGACAATGCTGACGGCTGGGCGACGCTGGGCAGCCTCTATCGAAAGATGGACAAGCTGCCGGAGGCGGCCGACGCCTTAAGGGAAGCGATTCGTCGAATGCCCGATCAGCCCGACTCTCACCTGACCCTGGCGACCGTGCTCGCACAGCAGGGTCAGGCGTCAGAGGCAGCCGCGGAACGCAAGAAAGGCGCGGATTTGGAGCGGGTCGCCATGAATCGCCAGCGGGCCACAGTCTCCACCAATTCAGGCAACTCGCTGCTGCAGAAGGGACAGGTCGCAGACGCCATCGAGCGTTACCAGGAGGCGCTCAGCGACGATCCCAATTATGCCGA
>PLKR01000192.1:3466-5267 GCA_003140655.1 Acidobacteriaceae bacterium
ATTCTTCTGAGCGCCGCCGGTTTCCTGGTTATCGCCTGGCTCACGGGAATTCCGCGGTTCACCACCCACGCCCAGTCGAGCGAAAACCCCGAAGCGAAGAACTACTCCGACGAAATACGGAAGACCTACAACTTTCTTTTCGGCAAAGACAACCCGTCCCTACCCGGAAATGCTGCTATCGAAAGCAACGAGTTCATTCAGCCCAGCGCTTTTCCTGAAGCCGAATACTGTGGCCATTGCCACGAAGAGGCCTACCACCAGTGGCGTCAGGCGTTGCATTCCAACTCCTTCCGCACGCCGTTCTACCGCGCCAGCGTCAACATCCTGATCCGCACCGAAGGCATCGAGTACTCGCGGCACTGCGATAGCTGCCACAATCCGGTCGCCGTGCTGTCGGGCGCCCTTACCACGGACTCGCATGTCGATCGCTCCTTTGATAAGGACGGCTTGACTTGCACCACCTGCCATTCGATCCAGCGCTTGCAGTCAACCTCGGGGAATGGCGGCTTTGTGATGGGTGAGCCGGCCGTAATGGTGGACGAGAAGGGCAATCGCATGCCCGGCAAGGTTCCTTTCAGCGATATCCTGCAGCATCCTGAGCGTCACTCGCGGGCCGTCATGCAGCCGTTTTATAAGACGCCGGAATTCTGTGCCGCCTGCCATAAAGCCAACCTGCCGAGTACGCTCAACTATTACAAGTTCATCCGTGCTTTTACCGTCTATGACGAGTGGCAGAACTCCAAGTTCTCCCAGCGCAATCCGCTGACTTTCTACCAGACGGACTTCAGTCCATGTCAGAACTGCCACATGCATCGCACAGCAACCACTCTGCCCGACTACGGCGCGAAGCAAGGGGAGTTGGCGTCTCATCGCTGGTTGGCGGGAAACACGGCGGTACCTTTCTATTACGGCTTCGACGAGCAACTGCAGAAAACAATTGAGTTCCTTCAGCGCGGCACGTTCCTCAACGTGGACATTTTCGCGCTGAAAAAGTCCAGCGACGACAAAATGATCGCTCCCCTTGGCTCCGTCCCATTTCGCCTGGAGCCAAACGAGGTGGTGCAGGCATTCGTCGTCATCCAGAACAAGAATATTGGCCACTCGCTCATTCCCGAGGTTCGCGATCTCTACGAGGCATGGGTCGAGGTTGTGGTAAAAGATGCCGCCGGGAAGGATATCTATCACAGTGGTTTCCTGAAGCCCGATGGCATGCTGGATACTCGCGCGCACAGCTTCACCAACCGGCCGGTGAATCTCTCCGGCGAGTTTGTCGACAATCACAAGGTCGCGACCATCCATTCCATGGCCTATGACAACTCGATTCAGTCCGGACGCTCCGCCCTGGTGCGGTATGAATTCCGGGTTCCTGCTGACGCGAAGGGGCCACTCAGCATCACCGCCCGCGTGAACTACCGTCATCTGCGGCAGAGTTATCTAAATAACGTGTTCGGTCCCGATCACCCGCTCTACCCTGTCGTGGAGCTGGCTTCCAGCACTCGCACGTTGAGTATGGGCATGAATGATCCCACTTCAGCAGCTCGCGGCGACAACCCTGACTGGATGCGGTGGAACAATGTCGGCATCGGATTTCTCGACCAGCAGCAGTACTCCGATGCCATCGAAGCCTTCGAACAAGTTGTGAAGCTGCGTCCGGACTACGACGACGGCTATGTGAATGTGGGCCTCACATATATCGAGTGGGAAAAATATTCGTCAGCGCGTCCCGCTCTGGAGAAGGCGCTGCAGTTGCATCCGGATTACGCCCGCGCCCTCTACTATCTCGCGTTGGTGGAACGCCGCG
>PLKR01000192.1:5321-5451 GCA_003140655.1 Acidobacteriaceae bacterium
CCATCGATCCTGACGATGTCGCCGCGCACTACAATCTCGCTATCTTGTACCGCCGCAAAGGCATGAAGGCTGAGGCCGCAACCCAGGCCGCGCTTTATGCCACCAAGAGAATCGACCCCGCGGCTCCCAC
>PLKR01000192.1:5458-8221 GCA_003140655.1 Acidobacteriaceae bacterium
CAGCGCTAGCTGAGGAGGATTCGTGTTGCCTTTGGATCGCCGGAAGTTTCTTCGCTCGCTGAGCCGTACCGCTCTTGTACTTCCATTCGCAGATATTCTGGCTTTGGCCGCTCCTCAACAGCAGGATGTCCCACAAAATGGCACAAGAAAGAATATTGGCCCGGTCGAGCGTAGCTACGAGGCCAAGCCCGCTCCTCCACCACCTGGTCCGAAATCCCCAATTGAAGGCACGCCACTCGGTGTCAGTTTCGTGGATGTCATTAAGGGTTCGGGGCTCGACATCGAAACTGTCTACGGCGGTGTGGGCAAGAACAAGTATCTGCTGGAAACGACAGGCTGCGGACTCGCCTTCTACGATTACGATAACGACGGCTGGCTCGACGTCTTCCTCGTAAACGGATGGCGCCTCGAAGGCTTCGCCAAGGGCAAAGAACCGCATTGTCATTTGTTCAAGAACAATCGCGACGGAACGTTCACCGATGTTACGAAGGGTTCGGGTCTGGAAGTCCGCACCGGTTGGGGACAGGCCTGTTGCGTCGGCGATTACGACAACGATGGTAATGACGATCTGTTCGTCACCTACTATGGGCAAAATGCCCTCTATCGTAACAATGGCAATGGAACGTTCATGGATGTTACAGAACGCGCCGGGCTGATCCAACCCGGACCGAAGACGCGCTGGAATACCGGTTGTACCTGGGTTGACTACGACCGCGACGGACATCTCGATCTGTTTGTTGCGAACTATGTTGACTTCGACCTGAAGACCGCTCCCTTGCCCGAGGACGGTCCATGTACTTACAAAGGGATCCTCGTCGCCTGCGGTCCTCCGGGGCTGGCGGGCGGAAAGAACATTTTGTATCACAACAACGGAGACGGAACCTTTACCGACGTGAGTCAAAAAGCGGGGATGTGGAACGCCGTTGGCACCTATGGCCTCAGTGTTGCCGCATCGGATCTCGATAACGACGGCTGGCCGGACATCTATGTGGCCAATGATTCCGCGCCCGCGACCCTGTATCTGAATCAGAAGGACGGCACTTTCAAGGACGTTGCCATCGAAAACGGAGCGGCACTCTCCGCCGAAGCAAAGCCCCAGGCTGGTATGGGAGTTTCGATCGGCGACTACAACCGCGACGGAAATCTCGATGTGGTGAAGACGAACTTTGCCGGCGATACCGACTCGCTCTACACCAACCTTGGCGAGGGTGTCTTCGAAGACCGCACTTATCCCAGCGGCCTTGGCGTGAACACGCGCCTTCTGGGCTGGGGCGTGGGCTTCTTCGACATGGATAACGACGGCTGGCTCGACATATTGATGTCGAACGGCCACGTCTATCCCGAGGTGGACAAGTCGAAGGCCGATCTGAAGTACGCCGAACACAAATATCTCTACCGCAACCTGCGCAACGGACGCTTCGAAGAGGTCACCAGCCAGGGCGGTCCGGGAATTGTGGAGAATGCCCCGGCGCGAGGTTGCGCCTTTGGCGATTACGACAACGATGGCGACCTCGATATCGCGGTCAACTGCGTCAACGCGATACCTCAGCTTCTTCGTTGCGATTCAACGCTCAACCGGAACTGGATCAAGATCAAGCTTGTGGGCGTGAAATCCAATCGCACCGGCATCGGCAGCCGCGTACTCGTCACCGCCAAAACGATCGTGGCCGCGGCGAAGCCTCTCGTACAGATGGACGAACTGCGCAGCGGGGGCAGCTACTTTTCACAGAATGACATGCGCATGCACTTTGGCCTGGAGCAGGCCACCAAGGTCGACATGGTCGAGATTCGCTGGTTAAGCGGGCAAATCGACCAGTTGAAAGATCTGGAGGTAAACCGCCTCTACGTCATTCAGGAGGGCGGCAAGATCCTCAAGGCGGAAGCCTTGAAGCCCGCGATGAAATCGTAATGCGCTCGCAACCATAAAACTGTAAGTGAATAGCGATGCGAAGTTCCCACATACTCTTGCTCGGCTTGGCCTTCATGTCGGCCGTGTGCCATGCCCAGGCGAAGTGTCCCTGGATCAATGAAGCAACTGCACGCGGGATTGTTGGCGGCGCCGTAACTGCGACAGTCAAAGTCAGCGAACATGGCTTTGGAATCTGTAACTTTTCACGACAGCAAGGAGCCGCAATTCACGAACTGCGCATCTCGGTCGATATAATGACCGACATCCCCAAACAATTCCCCACCTACCTCGCGCAATGCCCGCCGAAAAGCGCTCCTCTCCGGGCCATCGGCAACGAGGCTGTGATGTGCAGCCTTCAGGGCAAGGGTGATCAATACGCCGAGATTGTGGTAGGCCGGGTGCGCGACCAGGGTTTCGTCGTGAGCGTGAGCTCCAGTGTCCAGAACGATCCGTCAATGACGCAGGAGACGCGTCGCGAGAGGGCGAATCTTGTGGCAGAGCAGGTAGCTGGGATCCTTTTCTGAAGCGGTTTCAAAGTGGGCGCTCGGAACGCGTGGAGCCAATCACTCGCATCGTTCCGCATAGCTGCTCTTCAGATAATTATCCGCAGCCTTGCTGCCTTTCATCGATGCCGCGGACAGGAGCATGTGTGCCTGTTCGCAGTTCTGGGGGACTGCCTCTCCCTCCAAGTAAAGGTTGGCTAGAGTGACTTCCGCGCTCACGCTTCCTCGCTTGACCGCCTTCCACAACGCAACAGGGTTAGCATCTTTCGCTGCCATTGTCTGGGCGGTTCTCAGCTTTCCTGCGACGAACTGCTGAATTCCTCTGACTGGATTGTGGACGATGAGTCGTTG
>PLKR01000192.1:8300-9869 GCA_003140655.1 Acidobacteriaceae bacterium
ACCCCGTGACTGGCTCGGCTGAATCTGTTAGGAGCAAGCAAAAACGGCCGGAGGGGTTCAGTTCCGCACACCGCGCAAATTCCTTCACTCCGGGGATAGCGATATTCACACGAAGCACAAGTGATGAGTTCGTCTCTTACTGTCGTGGACACTGTGATCCTCCTCGGGCGGGAGTGTTGTCGTCGTGGCAGTTAGATTATATTTACACTTGTAGAAGAGTACCGAGTAACGGAAGTAATGTCGAGCCCAACGCCCACCGGTTTGCCGCCTGATCTCGTATTCGCGGATTTCAGTGTCGCATGCTCCGCCCGTTGTTCGTAATTCCAAAACCTCCGAGCCGGCTTTCTATAGAATTCTTAGTACGATGACGACGATCAGCCGACGCAGATTCCTTGCCACAGCAGCGCTATCTCTTGCGGCAACCCGTCTTCATGCGCAGCGCGGGGCGGGAGCCCAGGTCACTCTGGAGCCTTCAACCGAGGCCAAAGGGCCCCCCATGCCTGCCGACTTCGTGGGTTTGTCGTATGAGGTACAGCAACTAGCCGATCCGAGTTTCTTCGCGGCGGGCAACGTCGGGTTGATCCGCCAGTTCAAGGCTCTGGCGCTTCGGGGCGTGCTGCGCCTGGGCGGCAATACCAGCGAGTTTGCCTGGTGGAAGCCGACGCCCGGTTCTGCTGAACCCGAGCATCCGCAGACTCGCATGGTCGAAGGCGAGCCTAAACCACAGTATTACGCCGTGACACCGGAGGCGGTGCGGAATCTGGCGGGTTTTCTGAAGGCGACCGGCTGGACATGTCTGTATGGCATCGGCATGGGAACCAATACACCTGAGCGCGCGGCCGAGGAAGCTGCGTTCGTGGCCAAGACTCTCGGTGTGGGCCTGCAGTACTTCCAGATTGGCAACGAAGCGGATCTGTTCGGCCGCCACCTGCGCGATCCAAAAACGTGGTCCGCGAAAACCTACCTGGAGGANNCGTGGCTGACGGAGATCGCGGATTTGTGGCCTTCGATCGAGAATCCACCACACGTGACAACGCTTACGCACCACTACTATTTTGGCGGGCCGGCAACAAATCCCGAGGTCAACATTCCCAACCTGCTGCGGCCGGCTACGATGGCCAGGGTTCAGAAGACGGCGGATACCGCGACCGCCGCCGCTAAGAAGATGGGCGCCCGCGTGCGCATGACGGAAGGCAACACTTGCTATCGGGGCGGCAAGCCGGGTGTGTCCGACGTTTTCGCTGCGGCACTGTGGTCTGCCGACTATTCGCTTTTGCTCGCCAGCAACAACTATTCCGGAGTCAATTTGCACGGCGGCACCGGGAAGTCCGTCGCAAACTCCGTCGGAGGTTTCCTCCCCGGCGACATCCTTCTCAAAGAGAAAGGCCAAAGCCCGGATCAGGTCGCAACTCATCCTCACCCTTTCTACACTCCCATTGCGACGTTCGGCCCGGAATACGCGATGGAGCCGGTGGCCTACGGCCTCAAGTTCGCCGGAGAATTCAGCGGAGCCTCCTTTCTCCAGGGTGACTTCACCTCACAGCTCCAGGCGACGGGCGTCGACGCAAC
>PLKR01000192.1:9887-10031 GCA_003140655.1 Acidobacteriaceae bacterium
ACGCCCCGGCGCTGGATAGCCGCGAAGCTCACATCACGCGGTCTCCAGAACCTGGCCGTCTTCAGGACGGCAAGTACACGGTGACGGTTCCCCACGCTACGGGAGTCTGCCTGACCTTTAGGTAGGAGCGTGAATTCCCCCCCA
>PLKR01000130.1 GCA_003140655.1 Acidobacteriaceae bacterium
AGAGGCGAATGGGCGAGGATTGGGTAGTGGCTGAAATGTGCGTTGGCCGTCAGTTCGTGTAGTTCCAGGGTTGAGGCTTGAGAGAGTAAGACAGGTAGAGCGGGTGGTGTGGGCTGCCGTCTTTGTTTTGTCGGAAACAGTCGAATCGAAAGCGCGGGTCAACTTGAAGCTTATGAGCTTGCTTGATTCGGTCGCGTCCCCAAGCTGCAATGATGCGGCTAACCTGAAATTCTCGGCAGTAAGCCAGCAGCGATGCCGGGTAATTCTCTGGGCCGCCAGCAATGTCGATGCCTCGATAGTGAGCGGCCCACAGATCGCGTGAATCTGTGGCGCACCAAGCATAGACATTCAGCATGAGCAGCCTAGCGAATCCCAGTTGCGATGCCCAGCGCTTGCATCGGGTTATGGTCGGATCGTCTTGGTGTTCGTCGGCTTTCGATGGGTTGAGTCCGATCACGGCGAGCGTTTTTCCGTTCGCCAATATTTCATGGTCTGGAAAGACTAGCCAATATCGAAACCGTCTATCAGGAGAGAACTTGGCGCGGTTAAGAGGCATTTTGGAAGCTCCTAATCTCGGTTAGTCATAAAGAAAGCCCCAACGTCACTTGGGGCCTGTAGTGCGATCTTAATTCGGCGCGGAGCGCAATCTGATTTTACCACCACAGTCGGAGTGTGCTCCAATGTTTATTGGCGATCCTGTTATACCATTGCGCTGGCACAGCGTTTGGGAGTTCAAGACTATGCCCACCGCAATTCTCAGGTTTCTCTCTGGCAAAACTTTCGTGGTTGCAGCCGACGGCCTTTCACGAGACCGTGAAACGGGCCAAAGCTGTTCTACTGAAAAAAAGCTGTTTCTGGTTAACGAGCCGTCGCGTTCCCTCGTGTATGCCCTGACAGGAACGGGACGAATCAACGATCCTACCGATACGCATGTCGCGCTTGATCTGACGAAGGAAATGGAGAAGGCAGTATCGGCCCTGACCGCGAAGAAGCCGGAAAATCTTCTTGCGTATGCAAGGGAAGTCGCTGCTCATTTGCAAAGAGCATTGGAGAGTGCCAAGAATGCGAGAAGGATACTAGAATACCCACCAATGGCAGACCCGTCAGATGCGAGTCAGTCCTTAATTGCTACTCTTTTCTTCTGGGGTTACTACGACGGCGAGGCGGCGCGAGCGATGATTAAGATGAGGCACCGCAATCAATCTTTTTCTCCGCTGCATGAAGAGGGGCCAGCAGTTGATCCGTGGCCTGACGTTAGCGGTTCTAGTATCTACGCGCTGCTACTGCGCGAGACTCCCGATCCACGTCTTGCTGGTTTTTGGATTCCCGCTATGGCAAAATTCACGACCACGTTGTCGATAGGGACATTCACCGTCGCTGAGGCGAGAGATATAGCAGTGCAATACATTCATGCTTGCGAGAGCGCAGCCGGACGTGCGATTGATCCTGATCGCGCTCCCGGCATCGGCGGACGCATTCACATTGCTACGATTACGCCAAAGGACGGAGCACAGTGGATGCCGAGTTACGAGCCTTAGGCAAGCAGTTCCGCAATCGTCCAAACGTGGTCGGTGATTCCGGCTTCCATCGCGGGAGTGACGCGAAGGCTGGAATGCACACGGCAGAAATTGTAGTACGCGAAATGCAACGCGATAGCGGCTCTCAGGTTCTCCCATTTTTTCGAGAACGCATTCGTGAGCCGAGTCAGTCTGCGAATCTGCATCCGCATGGTGAGGTTCTGGCGCTCGATATGTGACGTGCAAATCCGCTCGTACTCAGGCATCCCGGCGCGTGGGACTACCTCCACGTCTACGACCTCAGCGGGAGAGTACCGCTGCTCACCATCGCGGGAAGCTGCGTAGACTTTGACAAGCTGTGCATAGTGAATGTCGCTTCCGAACACGCGCTCAACTGCATCGGGATACGAGGGCCAGCCGTCCGTGGTTAGCTGGAATTTTCCTTCCGTGGCGCGGCGAAGTTTCACGATGAATTGCAGCGTGTCTTGCCGATTGCGTTTGCCCAAATGCCATGCCAGAATCAGTTTCGAGTTGCGCTCCATTGCGACGTAGGTATAAGCGTCTCCGAGCGTGTCCGGCGCATTGTAGAGATTCGCCTTTGCTCTTTCCTTCATGCCCACAAATCCCCATATCTCATCGGCTTCCACATCGCGGACGTGAAGATTTTGGATCGTATCGGCCAGCAGTTTTTCGCAGCGTTCCCCGGCGCGTACCAGCATGGTTGCGATGGTTCCCCGGTCTATTCCCGTGCATCGTTCGGTGGAGCGGATGCTGTTTCCTTCCAATAGGAGCCGCGTTGCGAGAACGGCTTTGTCTTGCGGAATGTACATTGTGTCCAGCGTCCGGGCGTGCGGCTCAGTAAAGGTCTTGCCGCACTTCGGGCAACGGAAACGGCGCAATCCGTTGCGATGTTTTCCAAAGCGTTGGCAAGTGACTTGGCAGGTCTCGCAAGTCACTGTAATTGCGGGTTTTGATTGGCTTACCATGCGTTTATTTATACTGCTACCGCTAGTTGTTTGTCAAGCGAAAAGTGCGTTGGAACGCAGCAAAATGCGAGAATTGCCCCTAAAAGGGGCTAGCGCATGGTGGAGCGCGAATGTAGATCATTTTGTTTCTCCTCAACTTATCTGAGTTGTGTGACGGGTCTGACGCAGCCAACTATGAGGGAGATGACGCGGGAGAGTCATCAAAGACAGGCGGGATTCTTGGGGAGACTTGGGGAGGGTTTTCCAAGGGAGAGTATGGGAGAGTTCAGGGAGAGTTGGGGGAGACTTAGGGAGAGTTTACTTTGGCAACTGCTCAACGGGCACGCCAAGAGCTTTCGCAAGTTTTAGACGTGTTGAACGATATGGATTTGTTTTGTTGTCTAGGTAGTCGTTGGCCGTGGCTGGAGCCACGGTCGCTTCTAGTGCCCAGTCTAGAGGCGACCATCCCTTCGCATCTAGCAATGGGGCGACAAATTCCCTGCGGGATACCTTGCCTTTCTTCGGCTCCGGCGTGATGTAGGTCGCTGTGCTCTCGGTGAGGGGCTTTATGATTGGCTTCCCGTCCGTGCCTAGAAAGTGAATTGCGGCCTTCTGTAAGGCGTCCTGATAACTGTCCGCCAGTAACCAGCCCGACTCGTACCATCGGCGGATTGTTTCGGTAAGTTCTTCTACCGTGCCAGTCCAGACAATAGCGTGGGATTCAGTGCGAATTCTGGCTAACTCGCGCTCATGCTCGATCTGGCGTTGGCGTTCCTCTTCAGCAACGCCCTCTTTGCCAATGAGCATTTCCCGGAGTACGTCTTTGGTGTTCCTAAAAGAATCGTGCATTCTGGCGCTTGCGCCAGCCACGATGAGGGGATACGATTGAAGTGTGCAGTTTCAATCGAAATGCCCCGGCCCATCGCGCCGGGCTTTCGTTTTTCGGCGCTTTATTCTACTCTTCGCAGTACCCCATGAAGAAACCTTTCCCTGTCGAGCGCGTGAAGGCTGCGTTTCTCGCTATCGCGGACAAGCTAACGGAGCCACAAAAGCAGATGTTGAGAACGCATTATCTGTATCGTGTGGCTTCGATGGGGACGATAGCGAGATTTGGAGATTACGACAGCTACCGGAGTGCGAACCTGCATTACGCAGCCGTAGGCCGAAGGATCGCAGATCAAATTGGCTATGACTGTCCGCGCGGACCGATGGAAACCCTCGGCAGTGTCATGCCTGAAAGCGACAGAGAAGGCCATGCGCAATGGCGAATGGACGAGGCGATAGCTGACGCGCTAGAAGCTGTCGGCTGGGTCAGTTCTGCCGATGTTGCACCCGCGTTGAGTGCTTCCCCAGGCGAGAGGGAGACAGAGCGCGAAGCCTTAGTAAAATCACGAATGGGACAGGGAATCTTTCGTAGCGAAGCGATTGCGCTTTGGGGATGCTGCGCTGTTACGGGCTGCGCTCTGTCTCAGATTCTTGTGGCATCGCACATCGTTCCGTGGAAGGATGCGACGAATCAGGAACGGCTAGACCCATTCAACGGTTTATTGCTCACGCCAAACATGGATAGGCTGTTCGATCAATTCTTAATTGCTTTCAACGATGACGGCTCGATATTGCTCTCCAAGAGTCTCAGCGCCGAAATGAAAGCTGCGCTTGGAGTGAATGAGCAATGTAAACTCAGGTTTGTGCGACCCGCGATGCTGCCGTACTTGCATCGGCATCGGCAGCTCTATCTCGCAGAGGAAAAGCTGAGATAATTAGTCGGAAGATTTGCGCGGTCTGCCCCCGCCGTGCGTCTTGCGCCGTGCGGCCATCTGACGGTAGTGTTCGGAGCCGTGCCGTTTCGCGGTCATGGAGCCGCCCTTACTGCCCATGAGCGCGGCGGGAGTGGTGGAGTGCTTGAGTAGATCGTCCGTGAGGGCTAGCGCCGTCCCGAGTAGTTCCCGACAAGCCCCTGTGCGGTTTTCGGGCAGGGGTGGGGAAGTCTCAAGGATGCGATCAGCTTGGGAAAGCAGGTTCTTGAGGGCCGTGAGTTCGGTTCGATTCGATCCCATGCCTTGACGATACGGCGGCGATCCGCGAAAAGCAATTGTTCAAAGTTTTCCACCAACGCACATTTCAGCCACTACCGAGGATTGCCCGTCGCTGCACAGGATGGCCCGCTGGCGTACAATTCCCTCAAACTTCTTTCTTCTCATTTCTTCTCAAGGAGCGTGTCATGACGCAGAAGGTTATCGATGTGATAGGAACTTCCAAGGACAGCTTTGCGAAGGCAGCGACGAATGCCGTGTCCGAGGCGGCCAAGACAGTGCGCGGCATCAAGTGGGCGCATGTGGACTCGCTCGACATGCAACTGGATGGAAAGAAGGTAGTGTACCGGGCGACGACGAAGATTTATTTTGATGTGGAGCACTGAGACGTTGAAACTGAATGCCCGGGGCATCGCCGAAGCGATGCCCTGATATGAAACTCAAGTTTTTCAACAGCCCGCTAGAAACCAATGCCTCATACTCTTGACCCGGAATTGCGGCGCGCTCTCGCCGAACGCGTCCGCTACTACCATGAGTTGGGCATTTACGATTTCTACCGGCGCGAGCCCCGGCCTGGCCAATCCACGGAAACGGCGACGGCAGACGCCGGCGCTGTTCCAGTATCTTTGTTGCCGATGTCGTATTCAGCATTCCAGTCAGAACTGCGAGAGGAAATGCCCGCAAGAAAATCCGCTGTCGTTCCCGTTATAGCTGAGGACAACATCTTCGAGATCGTGACCCCGAGGCCGGAGTATGGAGTGACCGATCCCGTCGCTGCGCTCAAGCTGATTCGCGAAGACCTTGGAGATTGCACCCGCTGCAAACTGCACAAGCAGGGCCGCAAGCAGATCGTCTTTGGCGTGGGCAATCCGCGGGCGGAGTTGATGTTCGTGGGCGAAGGTCCGGGGGCCGACGAAGACGCGCAGGGCGAACCGTTCGTCGGCCGCGCCGGACAGTTGCTCAACAACATGATCAGAGCAATGGGCCTGCAGCGCGAAGATGTTTACATCGCGAACGTGGTCAAGTGCCGACCGCCGGGCAACCGAACGCCGGAGCGCGACGAGTGTGAAACTTGCTCGCCGTTTCTCATGCGGCAGATCGCCGTGATCAAGCCCAAGGTTGTGGTCGCGCTGGGCGCGGTGTCGGCGAAAAACCTTCTTGCCATCAATGCGCCTATGTCGGAACTCCGCGGACGCTGGTACGACTTCAAACCTGCGGGCGTTCGCGGCAGCGACCCTTCATGGCCGGGCGCGCGCCTGGCCGTTACCTACCACCCTGCATTCCTGCTGCGCGATCCGCGCCAGAAGGGCGAGGCATGGAAAGATCTGCAGATGGTGATGAAGTATTTGGGGATCGAGCCTCCGAAAAAAGCTGCCGAATAAGTCTGCGCTCGCCGTTCTTCGCGTGCCACTGCTATTCTCTGAGATTACGACTCCCTGAAATCAATGCCCGAGTTCTGCGATGTCGCCCTGCCTGTGCCGCTCGACATGGTCTTTACCTACCGTGTCCCCGCTGAAGCCACTCCCGTCGTCGGCGGCCGCGTGCTCGTGCCGTTCCGTCAGCAGCGCATGACTGGCATTGTGGTTGAACTGCACGACCGCACGCCATCCGTCAAAACAAAAACTATTCTCAGCGTACTCGACCTCACGCCGGTGCTCAATGACCAACTTATGCGTCTCGGCCGCTGGATTGCCGACTACTATCTCGCCCCGCTCGGCGAAGTCTTCCGCACCATGCTGCCGCTGAACGCCGAGTTCAAACGCTCCATCGCTTACCGCATCACCAAAGAAGGCCAACTGACGCTGCATCTGGCTGGCATGTCAGGATCGTCCGCGCGTTCGCAACGCACTCCGGAAGAGCAAGCCGCCGAATTCCGTGTGCTGGATTACCTGGCTGCGCAAGAGGCCGAGCCCGGAGAGATCATTCAAGTCCGCGAAGAGAAACTGCGTTCCGCCGCTCGCGTCTCAAAATTAATCCTGAGCGGGATGGTGCGAAAGAAGTGGCTGGTGGGTGAAGATGTTTCCGGCGTGCGCGACGCCGCCCGCACGATCAAGATCGCGCTGCTCAAATCTGCTGACGGCAAGCTGAACGACAACCAGCGCCGGCTCGTCGAGACGCTCGCCGCCTCTGGAGGCCGGGTTCCCGTAGGGGCGCTGCAGGCGCTCGAAGTCCCGCGAACGACGCTCAGCACGCTGGTCAAGCAGGGGCTTGTCGAAATCCTCGAAGAGCATGCCGGTTTTACCGTCTCGCGCAGCAAACCGCGGCCGTCCTTCGAATTCGATTTCAATTCAGCGCAGCAAGGCGCGCTCAACCGCCTGCGCGAAGCCGTCGCGGCGCGTAAGTTTTCCGGCATCCTTCTGCACGGTGTAACCGGCTCCGGCAAAACTGCGGTTTATCTCGCGGGCATGCGTGCGGTACTCGACGCCGGACGCTCCGCCATTCTCCTCG
>PLKR01000536.1:0-1038 GCA_003140655.1 Acidobacteriaceae bacterium
ACTCTAACCCAAACCGCCAGCGAGCATCTCGGCGAGGTGCGTGAGTCGTCGCTGGTGGCGGAACTGCACAACGTGACCGGAGCAAAGTTTCGCCAAGCAGTTGCAGTACTCTCGCAGATGCGAGCCAAACTGGCCCTGGCTCCCGAGCCCCCTGCCCCGGTTCCTGCTCGAGCTCCGGGGAAAGCAGCCCGGCCTGCGGTCCCGGCCGCCTGAACGCCTGACTCTCCCGTGTTACCCGTCTTCGACCGTCCTTCGGCGGTCAGATCTGCGGTGATTCTGCTCAAGGACATCTATGTGTTTGATAAGCGACGGAACCAGTTCCGTAGTTGCTGCTAGGTTAATAATTAAAGAGGGGGCTTGTGACCGACTCGATGACCTTCCGTTCGCGGGACGGGCACGGTCAGTGCGAGCTGTGCTCGGCGAACCCTGCTATGCTCGATTTTGAGATCCACTGCGATCAAGAAGACTCGCGGCAGCACGGTGCTTGTTGCCCGGCTTGCGCTTGTCACCTTCTTGATGCGCTCGCCCAAATGACCCCGAGAACCTCTACTCCAAATCCTCCGCCAACCGGTCGACCGTCGCCATCTTCGGCGACCTGATGACCGAGTGACAATTGGCATGTAAACTGTTGGCCTTGCCACATGCCGACCTTTGCCGCGGTTGATATCGGTTCCAATTCTGTCCGGCTGAAGATCGCACGCCTCACGCGTGGCCGCCTTCGTTCCATCCACGAAGACCGCGAGGTTACGCGCCTGGGCGAAGGCGTGTTTCGTTCCGGCTTTCTCACCCCCGAGTCGATGGCGGAAACGGTGAAGGTTTTGCGACGCTTTCACCGCGCCACACAACAGGTAGTCACAGACCCAGTCCGGGTCGTCGCCACCAGCGCACTGCGGGACGCCCGCAATTCGCAAGCCTTTCTGGAGTGGGTGCGTTCCGCCACCGGATGGAAGGTTGAGATTATTTCCGGATTGGAAGAAGCGCGTCTGATTCATCTGGGCCTCGTCTCCAATCTCCGTGTAGACAGTGCGCCTGCGTTGA
>PLKR01000536.1:1063-7783 GCA_003140655.1 Acidobacteriaceae bacterium
GTGAACCGCATCGCCTCGCGAGTGGTGGCGGCAAAAGTGAAGAATGTGATTGCCACGTCTGGAACTGCGGCCGCTCTGGCCGCGGCAGCCAGCCATCTGCGGAAGAACGGAAGCCGGCAGCGCATGGTCGTCTCCCGCGCGGAGATGACGCGAATCGCCAAGCAACTGGCGCGCCTGCCGGTGGACGAACGGCGCCAGATTGAAGGCATCGGCCCGCGGCGGGCGGAAATCATTGTCGCCGGGGCGATTGTTTACCACGAACTGCTCGATCGTTGCCATCTCAAAGGGTTCCGCTATTCCGCGCTGGGCTTGCGCGACGGGCTGCTGGCGCAGATGGCGGCGGAACATGACCGCAGCACGCGCTCGGGAAAACAGATTGAATCGGAACGCTGGGAATCGATCACCAGAGCCGTGACTCACTATCACGTGGATATGAAACATGCTCTCGATGTGCGCGAGTCCGCCATGTTTTTGTTCTCGGCGCTGCGCTCGGTGCACGGGCTGGCGCCGGAATTCCGCGAGTGGCTCTCGGCCGCCGCCATGCTCTACGAGGTGGGAGACTACGTCAACCGCAACGGACACCACCGGCACACGTATTACATCATCGCGAACTCGGAGATTCTTGGTTACACGCCGCAGCAGCGACGCATCATCGCAGCCATTGCGCGGCATCTGGGAAAGTCGCGGCCTTCCACGGAAGAAGCTCCCATGAAAGCGCTCGATCCCGCGGACCGCCCCGGAGTGCAAAAAGCGATTCTGCTGTTGCGGCTGGCGCGCGCCCTGAACCTGGGCCGGAGCCGGGCGGTGCAGAAGGTGCGGGTCAGCCAGCACGCGGCTGAGATACGACTCACGCTGGTGCCCCGCCGGCGCATGGGAGTGGACCTGGAACTTTGGGCGGTCGAGAAGGATTGCTCTTATTTCCGCGAAGTGTTCGGACGCGAACTTTCCACCGCGGCGGTGTAGAGAGTGCGCAGCGCTTTCGGCGTCAAACACCACTGCAGCGTGCCGGAGCTGCGGCGCATGTCAACGCGGGCTACGGCTCCCTTCTTCAGCTCCACTGAAGCTTCACAGCCGGACTCGCTGATCAGCGTACCCAGGAATTGGCTCAGGTTGGGATTGTGTCCCACTACCATGACGGATTCCTGGCGCGCATACTTTTCCAGCATGCGCCGGAAGTCGGCGAAGGCTGTTCCGGGGCGCAGCGCGGCCTCGATCTGCAGCTTGCCTTCATAACCCATTTCGTTGCCGACCAGCGAGGCGGTCTGGGTGGCGCGCTTGAGCGGGCTGGANNCCGGCGCTGGCGTGACGCAGAAAATAAATGATCATCGGGGCTTATCGTACTCTTCCGGCGGGAGCTTTGCGCTTCCCTGCCGGGGGCTGCAGTAGAGCGAAGCCCGCCGCCTGCTTGCCTTCGGCAACGCTGATCAAATAATCCTGCGCACTGAAGGCGGCTGCGCCCGCAGGCGGTTTGCGAGTCCGTTTGCCATGCAGGGGCTGCCATGCCCGGATGTACGTGGCATCGCGCAGCAGGATGCGAGCCTTGCGGTTATCCGCCAGGTAGGCGTCGAGAATTTCGCGGCGCACGCGCTCGCGCAGGAATTCGTCACGCAGAGGCGCCAGCACTTCGACACGCTCGTAGAGATTGCGCGGCATCCAGTCGGCGCTGCCGATGTAGATTTCTTCCTCGCCGCCATTGCCGAAGTAGTAGATCCGGCTGTGCTCCAGGAAGCGTCCCACGATGCTGCGTACACGGATGCGGTCGCTCAGCCCGCGGACTCCCGGACGCAAGGCGCAAATGCCACGCACGATGAGATCAATTTCCACGCCGGCCTGAGAAGCGCGATATAAGGCCTGAATCATGTTCTTGTCGAGCAGGGCGTTCATCTTGGCAATGATGCGTCCCGCGCGGCCCTGACGCGCGTGGTCGGCCTCGCGGTCGATGAGGGCAATTGTCTTTTCCGCGAGGTCGAGCGGGGCCACCAGCAGCGGGTCGTAGCTGGGGTTCTCGGCGTAGGCGGTCAGGAAACTGAAGACATCATGCACGGCGCGCGTAACCTCAGGATTCGCCGTGAACAGGCTGAGGTCGGTATAGATGCGTGCTGTGGTGGCGTTGTAGTTGCCGGTTCCGATGTGGGCGTAGCTGCGCACGCCATCGGGATCGCGGCGCACCAGCAGCGACAGTTTGCAATGGGTCTTCAGGCCGACCAGCCCGTGAAACACCTGCACGCCGGCATCTTCCATGTCGCGCGCCCAGCGGATGTTGGAGGCCTCGTCGAAACGCGCCTTCAACTCGACCACCGCTGTGACTTCCTTGCGCGAGGCCGCATCCATAAGCGAAGGAACGATGGCAGAGTGCTCGCTAGTGCGGTAGAGCGTCTGCTTGATCGAAAGTACGTGCTCATCTTCCGCCGCCGATTCGATGAACGACACCACCGCGTCGTAAGAGTCAAAGGGATGGTGCAGCAGGACGTCATGCCGCCTCAATTCCTCGAACAGATTTTGGGACTTGGCGGTCAGGCGCAACTCGCGCGGGGCAAAGGGGCGATATTTGAGATCGGGGCGCGGTGTCTGGTCATAGACGTTAAACAGCCGCGAAAGATTGACTGGGCCGTTCACCGGAAAAACCTGCCAGGGATCGAGTTCGAACACAGTGCGCAGGCGGTCGATGATCTCGGGATCCGCATCGGCCTCAATTTCCATGCGGACCGCGTCGCCTTTGCGACGGTTGTGCAGCTCCGCACGCACGGATTCGAGAAGATTGCGCGCCTCTTCTTCCTGCAGATACAGATTGCTGTTCCGGGTGACACGGAAGGGAGCGGACGAAACGATGTCGTAGCCGTGATACATGTGCTGGGCGTGGTGCGCGACCAGATCGGCGAGGAAAATGAAATCCGTTGTGGTGTCTGACGGCAGACGCACCAGACGCGGCAGCGCACGGGGTACCGACACCACGCCTGTGTAGGTGAGCGCGGAGCGGCGACGGCGGCGCAAAAGCAATCCGAGGCAGAGCGCCTTGTTGATCACCCGGGGAAAAGGGTGAGTGGGATCGACGGTCACCGGGGTGAGCAGAGGATCCAGCTCTTTCTCGCAATACACATCGACGAAGCGCCGGGCGTCGGCGTCCAACTCGTGCAAGCCGAGGACGCGAATGCCATTCCCGGCCAGGGCTGGACGCAACGCATTCCAGCACTCGTACTGTTCATCCACGAACTTGTGGGTAAGACGCGCCAGAATCTCGCGCTTATCAGCCAGCGTCAATCCGTCGGGCCCGGCTTCGTTGTAGCCGTCCTCGATCTGCTGCATCATGGCGGCCACGCGAATCTCAAAAAACTCATCCAGATTGCTGGCGGAGATGGCCAGGAACTTCAGCCGCTCCAGAAGCGGGTTGCCCTCATCTTCGGCTTCCTCGAGCACACGACCGTTGAACGCGAGCCAGGAGGTATCGCGGTTGAGATAGTACTCAGGGTTTTCCAGCGTAATGCGAGCCATGTGCGAGGGTGTTTACTTGTTCGTTCGTGCGATTCTGTACTTAACCTTGCCGACGGGGATCCCGTTCACGGTAAGCGAAAGCGGCCGTGGGGACATCTGCAAACAGCTAGTATAGAACATCCTCCCAGATGGCGCAGNNCACCGGCCACTTCCTGCTTGCGGGAATTTACTTGACCTGCTTAATGGCTTCCTTCACCTTCTGTGCAACATTGTCCGGCAGCGGCGCATAGCTGAGCGCAGCGGCCATCTTCTGTCCGTCGGTAACCATCCAGTTCAGAAAGTCGGCCAGGATTTTGCCCTTCGCCGCATCTTTCGACTGCTCCGGAATCAGCAGCCAGGTGAAACTGGAAATGGGATATGCGTCCTTGCCGGGCGGGTTGGTAATAGAGACACGGAAATCCGCCGGCATTTTGGGAGCGGACGCCGCCGCGGCCGTAACGGTCTCCAGAGAAGCCTTGACGAAGTTTCCCGCGGAGTTCTTCACGCTGCCGTAGGAAATATTATTTTGCACGGCATAGATCAACTCGACGTAGCCGATCGCCCCCGCCAATTGTCGAATTGAACCAGCGACCCCTTCATTGCCCTTTCCTCCCAGCCCGACCGGCCACTGGACGGACGTGTTTCTACCCACCTTGCTCTCCCAATCCGCGCTGATCTTCGAGAGATAGTCGGTCCAGATAAAGCTGGTCCCGCTACCGTCGGAGCGGTGAACCACGATGATGGGTTTGTCGGGAAAATTGATGCCGGGATTTACGCTGGTGATGGCGCTGTCATTCCACTTCGTGATCCTGCCCAGGAAGATTCCCGCCAGGGCGTCGGGGGTGAACTTCACATCACCGGTGACTCCTGGAATGTTGTAGGCCGGCACGTCCGCACCCAGTACGGTAGGAATGTTGAGAATTCTGGTCTTCCGCTTCTCTTGAGCTTCCTTGAGCTGAGCCTCGGTCATCGGCATATCGCTGGCGCCGAAATCTACGGTGCCTTCCGTCACCTGGCGGATGCCGCCGCCACTTCCAATGGACTGATAGTTGACCTGAACGTCAGCGTGCAGCTTGTGGTATTCGCTGAACCATTTCGAATACATGGGATTCGGGAACGTAGCGCCGGCTCCATTCAGGGTGGTCTGGCCTGCCAGCGGCAGGGCTACAAGGGCGCACAACAATACCAGGGTGAGTCTGCGCATGACGCGATGATTCCTCCCAAGAATATATATGCTCGTTTCTATGGGCGCTGTGTTACAGCGCAGTTACAAACAGGTGAATTTCTCATGAATGGGCCAGGGTACTTAAGGCGCAGACGTTACTGAGGGCGTCAAACGCGCAATCTCCCGAGGAAACAGAGTATTGCCAGGAAACTGGATACGCAGTGCCGTAAGCAGTTCGAGGGCGCGGGTCTTGTCTTTGTCGCGCACATAGGCAATCGCCAGCAGAATGCGCGCAAAAGGTTTCAGATAACGGCCGTGTTCAGCGGTCATCCGCAAGTCCGCGATACCACCCTGCTTGTCGCCGGGCAATCCGCCCATGCGGAGCAGCCAGCGCACCGGCGCGGTCATGCTGCCGATAATGTACTTGCTGAATCCTGTCGCTACCAGCACATCGGAACAGTCGTTGCAGATGGCAAGCAGCTGCTGAGCCCAGATCGAAGCCTCTTTGGTGTAGTGCAAGGAAGCCAGGTTCCGCTTCTCGATCAGGGCCGCATAGTCAGCCTGCAACCCCGAGGCAAGAGTCATGGCAAACAGCGCGTCCCGGTCCTTGGCATCCTTGCTCAGGCGGGCCCGGGCCAGTTGTTGTGCGCGATCGAGCGCAGTCTGAAAATGGTCGTGCACCGCGGGATCCGGGCTGAGTTTCGAGCGTGCGCTAAACGCTGTGTCATTCTCATAGAACTGTGACTCCAGCACGCCCAAGCGGTTGAATTCGGAGAAAAGACATCCGGCAGCCTCGCTGACCGGCCCGACCGGATCGTCAGGATGCTCGGCCTCCCACGCGGAAAAGTCCTTCTGCGCGCCTGTGAAATCCAGGTTGTAAAGTCCGAGGAATCCGTGGTCCAGGGTCGTTCCTATACTGGAATCCGGGGGGGCAGCGGCGCTCGCCGGAGTATACAAAGCCAAGATCAACCCCAAGGCTGCTACCATACCAAGTGCTAAGGCAGATCTGGACTCGACATTAGTTCGCATGCGCATCCGCTCGAATCTTTTCATTATCGCGTGTTTCCGCAGCAACGCAACATTACTTTTCGCACACCCTGCTTCGATGCAACTAATCGGCCCAGCGCCCATCCCATTCTTATGGACCGAGTGCACCCGGAGGATTCCCGTTCCGCAATTGGGTCTCGACCTGGTGTTCCTTCTCCGGACGTCAACACTATGAGCGATTCTCCCACGCGTTACGCCCCAGGCTGGCCCGGGATCCCACCGCGCTGGACTTCAAGCGCCAAAACCAGCGCCGGGACCGCGCTGAATCAGCACAGCAAGGTCTGGTTTACGCTGAGTCACGGAATTCTAAATGAAGTGTATTTCCCGCGCGTCGATCAAGCTTGCACCCGCGATCTCGGCTTCATCGTCACCGATGGCCGGGCGTTCTTTTCCGAGGAGAAGCGCCACTGTACGTTTGAGAATAAGCCATTTGAGCCCGGCATCCCCGCCTTTGAACTGATCAACACCGATCTCGGCGGCCGCTACAGAATCCGCAAGGAAGTATTCACCGATCCCTACCGCCACGTGTTGCTGCAGAAGATCCGTTTTGAACCGCTGCAGGGACAACTCTCCGACTATCGCCTTTACGCGTTGCTCTCGCCGCACCTGGCCAACTGCGGTTACCACAACACGGGCTGGGTTGGCGATTACAAAGGGTTGCCCATGTTGTTCGCCGAGCGCGACGGCTCAGCACTGGCTCTGGGCTACTCGGCGCCGTGGAAAAAGATGTCTGTGGGATTCGTGGGCGCCTCCGACGGATGGCAGGACCTCTCTGCTCACTTCCAGATGGAGTGGGAATACCAGCGCGCGGAAAATGGCAACCTCGCCTGCACGGGTGAGATTGACCTGGCGGCCTGTAACGGAGAGTTCGTGCTGGCCCTGGGATTCGGAGCAATATGGAGTGAAGCCGGGCAACAGGTGCGCTCCAGTCTCCTTGAGGATTACAACGAACTCCGCCAGCATTACGTCTTCCACTGGAAAAAGTGGCAAGACACGCTGCTCAAACTCGATGAACCGAAGCGCGAGTACGATCTCTACCG
>PLKR01000536.1:7826-13143 GCA_003140655.1 Acidobacteriaceae bacterium
AGTCTACGCAGGAGGCTGCGGGTAACTGGGCGCAGAATCTCTGGCTCGACGGGCGCGCTTACTGGGGCGGCGTGCAGATGGATGAGACCGCTCTCCCTATCCTGCTGCTTGATCTGCTGCGTCGCGAAGCCGCGCCGGGTCTAGGCAAGTTGGAGCGATGGTGGCCGATGGTGCGCAACGCCGCCCGTTTCATTCTGCGCAATGGCCCGGTCACGCAACAGGATCGCTGGGAAGAAGAGGCGGGCTATTCTCCCTTCACGCTGGCGGCGGAGATCTCCGCACTGCTGGCCGCAGCCGACATCGCAGAATTGACCGGACACTCCGATGCCGCCTCAACTCTTCGTGACGCGGCCGATGCCTGGAATGACAATATCGAACGCTGGGTTTACGCCACCGGCGGCGATCTCGCCCAGCAAGTCGGAGTGGAAGGCTACTACGTGCGTATCGCTCCACCGGTCATCGATGCCGCGGCTTCGCCCACACAGGGATTTGTTCCGATCAAGAACCGCCCGCCTGGAGAAAATCCGGAACGCGCGTATCGGATTATAAGTCCCGATTCACTGGCGCTGGTGCGATTCGGATTGCGCGCACCTGACGATCCACACATTCTGAATACGATCCGCGTCATAGACGCGCTGCTGCGCGTGCAACTGCCGCAAGGCCCGTGCTGGTACCGCTACAACGGAGACGGCTACGGCGAGCACAAAGACGGCTCGGCGTTCGACGGCACAGGAATCGGCCGCCCCTGGCCGCTGCTGGCCGGAGAACGCGCGCACTATGAACTGGCCGCGGGCCGCGCCAGTGAAGCGGAAGCCTTGCTAACGATGATGGAGAACTGCACAAGTGGTGAAAGCCGTCTGCTCCCGGAGCAAGTCTGGGATGCCGACGATATCCCCGGCCTGGAACTTTTCCGGGGTAAGCCTACCGGTTCGGCCTGCCCGTTGGTTTGGGCGCATTCCGAGTACGTGAAGCTGCGCCGTTCGCTGCGCGACGGCAAGATTTTCGACCAGCCTCCGCAGACGGTACAACGCTATCTCGTAGAGAAACCGACGCGGCAAATCTTCGGATGGAGGTTCAACAACAAGGTCCGCTCCGTGCCGCGCACCAAGAAGCTGCGCCTTGTGCTGCTCACTCCCGCGCTGGTGCACTGGAGTATCGACGGCTGGAAGACTTCTGTGGATACCAACACCCGCGACACCGGCTTGGGCATCTACACGCTCGACCTGCCGACCGCGTCGCTGCCCGTGGGAAGCCAGGTTGCATTCACGTTCTACTGGCCGCTGGAGAATCGTTGGGAAGGCAAGGACTACAGCGTAAGTGTGGCGTAGGCGAGAAGGCGTGCCGTGCCCTGTTGCGGCGCAGCCATCGGCAAGCTACGCCTCTGCGCCGGCGCTCGAGTAGACCAGTTCCACCACGGTGCAGTCGTCGCTGAGCGGATTTCCGGCGCAGAAATCCGAGACCGCGGTGAAAATGCCCTCCAGCGTGGGAGTCTTGGCCGCGGCTGCTTCGAGTCGCGAGTCTTCGAAGAAATCGCCCATGGCATTTTCCGCTTCGGTTACACCATCGGTCACCAGGATGAAGCGGTCGCCCGAATTGAGCTGGCAGCGGGCGCTTTCAAACGTCGCATCCGGAAGCAACCCCACGGGCACGTTGCCGTGCGGCGGGCGCATCACTTCTCCACCACAGACCAGCAGGGGCTGCACGTGGCCGCAATTGACGTATTCCAGATCGCCGTCCCGGCGTAGCCGAGCCAACAGGACGGTCGCATATTTCTCTCCCACCAGTTTTTCGGTGAAGAAGTGGTTCACGGCAGAGACCACCTCCAACAGCGGCATGCCGGAACTCAAATGCGAATAGATCATGCCTTGCAGAGTGGAAGCCAGCAGCGCCGCGGAGACTCCCTTGCCACTCACGTCCGCGAGCACTACGGCGAGGCCCTCCTTCGTGATGACCGCATCGAAGAAGTCGCCTCCAATTTCTTTGCAAGACAGATTCTTGCCGCGCAGCTGGGCAAACGGCACTTCCGGAATCTTTACCTGCATCAGCCGTTGCTGGATGCTGGCGGCAATGGTCAGTTCCTGCTGGTAGCGACGGGATTCTTCCTCGGCCTGCACCAGGCGGGCATTCTCGATCAGCGACCCGGCTTCTGTCGCGATGGCCCGCAGAATGTCGTGGCCGACGCCGGAAAATTCCCGCGAGGCAAAGCGCGAGTCCACGTACAGAACCCCCGTCACTTCGGAGGAGGCGTCAGGCGCAGGCGTTTGCTGTTCGCGGCTAGCCTGCACCTGCCGTTTGCGCAGCGGAATGCAAATCACAGTACGAAGATCGTAGGCCACAATGCTCTGCCGCGCGGCCAAGTCCATCGAGCTGCCGGTATCGGTGAGCAGAAACTCCGAATTCGAACGCAGCGATTCGTCGAGCGCGGAGTGCGAAATGGTTTTGTCGTCCAGCAGCGCTTCACCTTTGCTATTGCGCCCTGCCGCCAGCCGCAGTTTGCCCTCGTCGTCTTTGAGAAAGACATAGCCGCGCTCGGCGCGCGTCAGGCGCAGCGTGACCTCGAGCATGGTCATCAGGATTTCGTCGAGCACGCCCGCGGTATTCAACTTGCGGGCCGCTTCCAGAAACAAAGTTAACTTTTCGAGGTCAGTGGTTTCCTGCGAGATCTGGATCCCGGAAATCTGGCTCAGAAAGTCTCGCGCTGTGTTCGAGGTGCCGTGCGCCGGATTGAAGATGGCGTAGGTCGAATCGCGCGCTCCAAACTCCAGGCGATCGTTGCGCTCCAGCTTTTGCCGCTGAATGCGTTCACCGTTCACGAACGTGCCGTGCTTGCTGCCTTGATCGACGAGAAAAAACCCGTCTTCCTCCAGTACGATGAGCGCGTGGTCGCGCGAGACGCGGGGATCGGCTATCACCAGATCTTTGTCGACCTTGCGCCCGACGCTGAACGGAGTCCGGTTCAGGACGATGTTTCGCTGCTCGTTCCCTTGCACCAGCACCAGCGCGGGAAACACACCAGAAGCGGAAGAAGACGAGCGGCCTATCACATTCAAGACCATGGGGTGCAGCGCCACCTCCGACCCGAGCCTACCCGGAAGCCACGCAGATAAGCATAATGACAGGAATGGGGCCCCGGCGGGAAGAGCCTTTCTGAAAACTGCCGGTAGCGCTTCCGCCCCGCCTTCGATAGACTGCGGCGGCGTGCCTCCTCCGGACACAATTCGCAAGCGGGCACTCCACTCTCGAACGAAGACTCTGATTCTTCTTGTCTTCGTGTCCTCCCTGGCCGCTTTCGCCGGCAGCCGCCTCGCAGATTCACTGCTGGGCGCCGATTTCCCTGATTTTTATTGCGCCGCGCGCATGCTGGCTGAGGGCCACGGACACCAACTCTATGATGCCGAGGTCCAGCGCCAATATCAGGCTCGTTACGCCGGAAGAGTTGGCACGCTCTACATTCACCCACCTTTTGAAGCTGTGCTTTATCTCTCTGTAGCCTGGCTGCCGCTGCGACCGGCCTACCTGCTGTGGTCTTTTCTGAATTTGGCAGTTCTCGCCGCCGGCGTGCGCCGCCTGGCGAACGAGGGCCTGCTGCCCTGGGATTGGCGCATAGCACTCGCGACCTCGCTCACTTTTGTTCCGCTGTTGCTCTGTCTTGTGCAGGGTCAGGACTCCTTGCTGCTGCTGCTGCTGGTGGTTCTCGCGTTCGCTACCCTCCAGCGCGGCCGGTCGTTTTCCGCGGGATGCTGGCTCGGTCTCGGACTCTTCAAGTTTCAACTCGTGCTGCCGCTGCTGCTGGTGCTCGTTTTAACCCAAAGGAGAAGCGCCAGAAGCGCGCTTGCGAAGGGCTTCAGCCTGGTTGCACTGGCGCTGGGGGGATTGTCCGCAGCCATCTCCGGGTGGTCAGTCTTCACCGTCTACCCAAAATTTCTAGCACATCTGCGGACGCAGTCATTCGCCGGGATTACTCCCCAAGCCATGGCGAACTTCCGCGGATTGACCTCCTTCCTCTTTCACCGCGACCAATCGCTCTGGGCCGTCGCCGCCGTGTCGATCCTTTCCGCGGCAGCGCTGATCAAGACGCTGACCGGCTGGAAACACGTGCGGCTCGCACCTTATCTAAGCCTCGATCTAAGCCCCGTGGAACCGGTGGAGTTCGACGTCGCATTCGCCAACACTGTGCTGTTTGCGCTGCTGGTCAGCTACCACCTCAACCCGCACGACCTCAGCCTTCTGTTGTTGCCCATGGTTCTGCTGCTCCGCGACACCGCGCGAACGACGCTGACGAATTCTTCGCGTCGGTTGATAATCGCCCTTTCAGCGGTCCTCTTCTTGCCGCCGCTACATCTGCTCGCCTTGCGGGCGCATGCCTATGCACTTGTTTCCCTTCCGTTGATTGCATTGTTTGCAGTCAGCACGTTCTGGGGTGCCGAAAAGAGACGGGAAACAGGCTCTGCACTCCTTAGCTGACTTTCACGAGCGGGCGCACGCGGCGCGGCTCATCCTGCGCGTAAAAGAAAATCAGCGCGAACACCCACACCGGCAACGCAAATGTTGCAAAGAACGGCCACCTCCAGCCGTCGAGCGCCCACGCCCGCGAGACCAGCAAGTAGAGCACGGTCAGGCCGAGGCTCGCCGCCCACTGCCATCCCACAAGAAGCGCGCCCACCAGGTACGTCAAACGGCGGGTGCGCGACCGCGACATGAACGCCGCTCGCTCCCGGACCAGTAGCAGAATTGCAGGCAGAAGAAGAACCTGGTTGTAGGGTGCGTACATCGGCACCACCAGCACAGTCAGCGCAAGCACCAGAGCTGTCGCGCCGCTGAATCCCGAAGAGTCTGGCTGCTCTCCTCGTAACTTCCATAACACCGGCGCACAGGCGAGGATGGCGATCACCGCGAGGATTTGCCCGCCCATGCGGCCCATGGTCCCACCGCCGACGGCGCCCAAAACCTCATTCAGCATGACTTCAAGCACAGACTGGTTCTGCGTGTATTGATGGTATTGCCCGATGGCCTCGGCAAACATTCGCCACCAACCCGGCAGAATGATCTCCGCGCCGGCCAGCAACAGAGCCATTACCAGCCCAAACCCAAACACCAACTTTCGCCGCGCCCGCCAATCGCCCACCGCCCACAAAAGCAGCCACGCTACGAGAGGCCATGCCAGTTGCGGTTTGATCGTCGCCAGCGCCAGCAGCGCTCCGCCGAGGAACAAGAACCCGCTGGCCACGCAGGTCACAGACGCCGCCAGCAATGCTGCCACCAGCAGGCTCAATTGTTGCAACTTGATCCCTTGCACGGCCGGAAAGCTCCCCAGCAT
>PLKR01000536.1:13233-13376 GCA_003140655.1 Acidobacteriaceae bacterium
GTGATGTCGTTGCCGTAGGGATTGCCGTGGTGCAGCAGCAGTTCGCGTGCCCCGAGCCAGCGCGGATAAAGATCCGATAGATTGCCGCGCGGACGTCCGTGCGCCGCGGAGTCGGCTTTTTCATAGGGAATGAGCACGCGCTG
>PLKR01000446.1:0-6271 GCA_003140655.1 Acidobacteriaceae bacterium
CGTCTGGTGCGCGTGGCCATTGGACCGCTGCAACTGGGCGATCTCGCGAAAGGCGAACACCGTGTTCTGACCGCGGATGAGAAGCGAATGCTCGATCGCGCCGTGCGAGGAATCGTATGAACGACCTAACCTTCCTTCCGGCTGTTACCATGGCCGAACAAATCCGAAAGAAGAAACTCTCCCCCGTCGAACTCGTCGAAGCGCATTTGGCACAGATCGAGAAACTGAACCCAAGACTAAACGCGTTTGTGCAGGTGGATGCGGAGCGGGCGCGGCGGGCGGCTCATGACGCCGAGATCGCTGTCATGCAGGAAGAGGCGCTCGGCCTTCTGCACGGTATTCCCATCAGCATCAAGAGTTCTTTGGAAGTAGCGGGAATGCGTTGCGAGGCCGGAACCCGGCTGCGGGCCGGACTTGTCGCAACCCAGGATGCCCCGCTGGTGACACGGCTGAAGAATGCCGGAGCGATTGTGCTGGGCGTGACCAACACTCCTGAGCTTCTGATGGCGTGGGAAACCGACAACCTGCTATATGGCCGCACCAACAGCCCATGGGATCTGGAGCGCACGCCCGGCGGCTCAAGCGGTGGCGAAGCGGCAGCGATCGCCGCGGGCATGTCCGCGGGCGGGGTGGGCAGCGACGGTGGAGGTTCGATTCGCGTGCCGGCTCACTTCAGCGGCATCTGCGGCCTGAAGCCGACCCCGGGACGCATCCCCACGACCGGACACTTTCCCGTATCCGCGGGGCCGTTCGCACTGATCGGCGTCGTCGGACCGATGGCACGTACCGTTGCCGACCTGAAAGTTCTGTTCGAGGTGATGCAAGGTCCAGACATTGGCGACACCTGCGCAGCGCCGGTACCGGTGCGCTGGCCGAGTAACAATGAAGTTAAGAAACTGAATGTCGGTTATTTCGAAGACGACAGCCGCACGCCAGTCACGCCGGAAACCCGCGCGGCCGTACGCACTGCGGCGGAAGCCTTGCGCGGCGCCGGATTTCAAGTAGATCGCTTCCAGCCCGAAGGACTTGAAGAGGCGCGCCGGCTGTGGCACAAGTTCTTCGTGGTTGCCGGTGGAATGCTGTTACGTCCGATGTTCAAAGAAGGCGACGCCAATCTTAGTCCGATCCTCAAGCAGTTTCTGGAATGGGCGGCGGCCGAGCCAGGTCACGCTGGAAGGACGCTGCTCGATGCCTGGATCCAGCGCGATCTGCTCCGCGCGCGGTTCTTCGCGCAGATGCAAAAATATCCCATCCTGTTGTGCCCGACGGCGGCGATCCCCGCGTTCCGGCACGGGGAGCGCAGTTGGCAGGTTGAAGGCAAAACCGTCCATTATCTCGACGCCTGGAGTTACACCGAATTCTTCAACCTGTTGGGCAATCCCGCTGCGGTGGTTCCGGTCGGCCAATCGCCCGAGGGCTTGCCCATCGGCGTGCAGATCGCCGGACGGCCTTGGGAAGAGGAGCAGGTGCTCTCCGTCGCCGCCGCGCTGGAGAAGCAATGTGGCGATTGGAGGATTCCACCGATTGCGTGAAGCTCCTCGATCTCCAATAGTATTTTTGCACTATTCCCCCAGCCCGCTAGTCTGAGTAAGTTGGTTGGCACCCGATTTCAGTCGCTAAGCATCCGATTGTTTCCAATGCCCGAAAACTCACCATCCAAAGGTTTCGTCGGTCGGGCTTTGTCCTGGCTCCTGCCGTTTCTCGTGATCTCGGCCGCGTACCTCTATACCTTCCCGCAGCCAAACATTTTCTATGCCGGTGTGGTGCTGCTGCACGCGCTGGGCGGAGTGGTTACCGCAATTCTGCTCGTCGCAGCACTCTTTCGCCAGATGCGCAGTGGCACTCTGCTGGCCCGCGCGGGATGGCTGCTGGTGGCGGCCGGCGCTGTCCTCGGACTCATTCTCATCAAGACCGGTACGCCCCGCACCGAGTGGAAGTGGCTTTACCTCCACATCGTGATCTCGCTCGTCGGAATCGGCCTGCTCATCGCCAACAAGTTGGGCGAACGTGGATGGTTAGCCACGAACGCGGGAAGATCAATACTCCGCGCAGCAATCTGCCTGATCGTGCTCGCCGGCGTCGGCTTCGGTGCGCGCTACCTGCGCGAGAGTTGGCAGACGCGCAGCCGCATTCAGAATCCAGCCATGCCGCCCGACAACATGAACGGCGAAGGCGATGGCCCCGAGGGCTCGTTCTTTCCAAGCTCCGCGCAGGTCTACGGCAAGCGGAAAATTCCCAGCAAGTTCTTCATGGAGTCCGACTCCTGCAAGCGCTGCCACGAAGATATCTATAACCAGTGGTTCAGTTCAGTGCACCATTTCTCTTCGTTCAACAATCAGTGGTACCGCAAGTCGATTGAGTACATGCAGGATACGGTCGGCACCAAGCCCTCAAAATGGTGCGGCGGATGTCACGATCCCGCCGTGCTCTACAGCGGCTTGATGGATACTCCCATCAAGCAGATCGTGCATCGCCCGGAGTCGCAGGCTGGACTGGGCTGCATGATGTGCCACTCCATCGCCGACGTGAAGAGCACCATGGGNNGCGCGCGCGCTGCACGATTTTCTGATCCGGCTGAACCCCGAGCCACACCGCCGCGTATTCCTCAAGCCGTTCATGCGCACGCAGACTGCCGAGTTCTGCTCCACCTGCCACAAGGTGCATCTCGATGTGCCGGTGAATCACTACCGTTGGTTCCGTGGTTTCAACGAGTACGACAACTGGCAGGCCAGCGGGGTCTCCGGGCAAGGTGCGCGCTCATTCTACTATCCGCCGAAGCCGCAGCAGTGCGCCGATTGCCACATGCCCATGGAGGCATCGAAGGATGCGGGCAATATCAACGGGTTCGTACACTCACACCGATTCCCCGGAGCGAACACCGCGATTCCCACGGCGAACGAAGATGCCGCCCAACTGAAACTCACCGAAGCATTCTTGAAGAGCGGCGCTCTTACGGTGGATATTTTTGCTTTGTCTCCGGCGCAGGCGCCGTTGCAGGCCGCACTGAAGACGGGCGCGGCCACTCAATCGGACCTGGCCACAACGTTCGCCGTAGGCGAAGAAGCCGAAACCAAAATTACTCCCGGCGCTGGCGGAGAAGTCGCGCCGGTCACCGCTCCGTTGAACCACGTGCAGCCTGCGCTGCGCCGCGGCGACACCGTGCGCGTGGACGTAGTCGTGCGCACGAAGAAAGTTGGACACTTTTTCCCCGGCGGCACTGTCGACGCCCACGACACCTGGCTCGAACTGAAAGGCACCGACGACAAAGGCCAGACCATCTTCTGGAGCGGCATGGTTGAGGGCGACGGCAAGGGTCCGGTCGAAAAAGGTGCACACTTCTACCGCTCGTTGCAGATCGACGCGCACGGCAACCCCATCAACAAGCGTAACGCTTGGGCGACGCGGGCTGTGGTGTATGTGCGGCTCATCCCGCCTGGCGCGGCCGACACTGTGCATTACCGCATGTCGATTCCTGAAAACGCCGGCAACAAGATCACGCTTCATGCGCGCCTGTGTTATCGCAAATTCTCGTGGTTTGGAACGCGCGAGTCTTTCGCCGGCCAGCCCGATCCGGCATCGCCGAACTCGGTTTCGCCCGACTACGACGACCGCCCGACAGTGTTTACGGCATCGCTGAGCGGAGTTTCGGCCAAGGAAGAGAAGATTCCGGACGTGCCCATCGTCACGGTTGCAGAGAATGAAGTGACGCTGCCCGTGGTCGCGCATGACGCGCCCGCTCCCGAGCCGAAGACCATCGTGCGCAAAGAGGAATGGCAGCGCTGGAACGATTACGGAATCGGCCTGTTCCTGCAGGGCGATCTGAAAGCCGCGGCTGCGGCGTTCCAGAAGGTGACCGAGGCCGATCCAAACAATCCCGATGGCTGGGTCAATATCGGACGCGCGGCGGTGCAGGAGGGCGACATGGAACGCGCCCGCACCGTGCTCGAGAAAGCATTGGCTTTGTCTCCGAATTTGGCGCGGGCCAACTTTTTCTATGCCCGCGTGCTGCGCACGGACGGCAACTATGAGGGGGCTGCCGCCCGCTTGCGCATCGTTCTGGCTCAGTATCCGCGCGACCGCGTGGCGCTCAACGATCTGGGGCGGATTCTTTTCCTGCAGCGCAAGTATGCCGAGGCGGTGAACATCCTGCAATCCGTGTTTGCGATCGACCCCGAAGACCTGCAGGCGCACTATAACTTAATGCTATGTTACAGCGGCTTGGGCAACGAAAAGCTTGCGAAGGAGCACCAGGCGCGGTACATGCGATTCAAAGCGGACGAGTCGTCCCAGGCGATTACCGGCCCGTACCGTCAGTCACATCCGGAAGACAACAACGAAAGGCAGTCGATTCACGAGCACGTATCTGTTGCTCTGTCGGCGCTGCATCCGAAACGCGCAGGCGAGACCCCCGCCGGAGGGTCAAGATAGTGAGGACCACAAAAGTACATTTCACCACAGAATCACAGAGTCACAGAGAAGAAATGCGGCCTTATCGTCCCGGTTTCCTCTGTGTCTCTGTGTCTCTGTGGTGGATTCTGCTTTTGGTGATCACTGCTCAGGGCCAGCAAATTCACTTCCGCGACATCACGGGGCAAGCGGGAATCCAGTTCACTCACAATAACGGCTCCTTTGGAAAAAAGTGGCTGCCGGAGACGATGGGTCCGGGCTGCGCCTTCATTGATTACGACAACGATGGATATCCCGATATTCTTCTGGTGAATGGCGAAGACTGGCCCGGGCACATCCACGCCGGACCGACAACCCCAAAGCTATACCACAACAATCACGACGGGACCTTCACCGACGTGACCCGCAAGGCCGGATTGGCCGTGCCCATGTTTGGGCTCGGTGTGGCCGTCGGCGACTATGACAACGACGGCTTCGACGATATCTTTATCACCGCGCTTGGCCAGAGCCATCTCTTCCACAACAACGGCAACGGCACCTTCACCGATGTCACCAAGACCGCCGGCATGTTTGGACCCAATGAGTTTTCGACTAGCGCCGCCTGGGTGGATTACGACCGCGACGGCAAACTCGATCTGGTGGTCGCGAACTACGTGCAGTGGAGTGAGCAGGGCGATCTTTACTGCACACTCGACGGTGCGCACAAATCCTATTGCACGCCGGAGTCGTACAAGGGAACGTCAGTGCGCTTGTGGCACAATCTCGGCGGAGGCAAGTTCGAAGACGCCACGCAGAAGGCTGGCCTCGGCGATCCCACGTCGAAGAGCCTCGGCGTCGCCATCCTCGATTACAACGCCGATGGCTGGCCCGACATTCTCATCGCCAACGACACCCAACCCAACAAGCTTTATCTAAACAAGAAAGACGGAACCTTCGAAGAGCGCGGTGTGACCTCTGGTATAGCGTTCAGCGAAGATGGCGTGGCGCGCGCCGGCATGGGCGTCGATGCCGCAGACTACGACCGCAGCGGACATCCCAGCGTGATCATCAGCAATTTCGCCAACCAGATGGTGTCCTTGTATCACAACGAAGGCAACGGCCTGTTCGTGGACGAGGCTCCGCAGTCCGAAGTGGGACGCGCCACTCTGGTCACGCTCGGATTCGGCTGTTTCTTTTTCGACTACGACAATGACGGCTGGCCCGACATCTTTGTGGCCGACGGCCACATCGAAGACGCGATCGAGCGCGTGCAAAAACGCGTGAGCTATGCTGAGCCTGCGCATCTTTTTCGCAATCTTGGTGGAGGCAAATTCAGGGAAGTGACGGCGCAGATGGGGCCAGTCTTTGCCGCGCCGAGAGTGGCGCGGGGCGCGGCTTATGCCGATATCGACAACGACGGTTTCCTGGATGTTCTCGTCACCACCAACGCCGGCCCGGCCTTTCTCTTCCACAACGAGGGCGGGTCGAATCACAGCCTGCGCCTAAAGCTAGTGGGGACAAAGTCGAACCGCGACGGCATCGGCGCGGTGGTGCATGTGACCTCGGGGAACAATCAAGACAAGCAATGGAAAATGCTGCGCTCCGGATCGAGTTATCTCTCGCAGAGCGAACTCGTGCTCACCTTCGGCCTGGGAGCGCAAACGAAAGCTGACAGCGTTGAGATTCAATGGCCCAGCGGCCAGGTGGATAAACTTTCGAACGTCAATGCCGGACAGACCGTCACGGTTGAGGAAGGCAAGGGCGTGGTGGCGAGCCGGCCCTACAGCAGGCCACTCCCAACGCCTGGAAAATAGGCTTGTCATTCCGAGGAGCGAATGCGACGTGAGCCTGCCCTGAGCGAAGTCGAAGGGAACCTGCTTGTTTC
>PLKR01000446.1:6345-6901 GCA_003140655.1 Acidobacteriaceae bacterium
AACAATCTGGGCGCGGCCTACATGAACCAGCAGCTCTTCGAAAAAGGACTCCAGCACTTCCAGCGGGCGGCCGAACTCGATCCCAAACTGGCGATCGCGCGTCTGAATGAAGGCATCGCCTTCCTGAATCTGCAGAAGATCGACGAAGCTAAGACCGCGCTGGAAGACGCGCTCAAGCAGGATCCGAAGAATCCGACCGCGTGGTACAACCTCGGCCTGCTCGCGAAGAACACCGGAGACGCGCAGGCCGCGATTGACGCCTTTCATCACGTAACCGAACTCGATGCGAACGACGCCGATACCTGGTATTTCCTGGGCGCATCCTATGTGCNNTCGAAGGGAACCTGCTTGTTTCTCGCCATCGCACAAACGCAGATTTCCGGTTTGCTCTGTGCCCTCTGTGGTTAAATCTTTGAACAGATGACTCCCCGAATTTCAGTCGCTCTCGCTGGCATGGTCCTGGCCGCGTTTGGCGTGTTTGCGACCGCGCCTCAAACTCAGCCGAAAGCGAATCCAGCGGAGGCTGCGCGCCTAAACAATCTGGGCGCGGCCTACA
>PLKR01000446.1:7006-8381 GCA_003140655.1 Acidobacteriaceae bacterium
CATCCTATGTGCAAGCCAAACAATTTCCGCAGGCGATCGAGTCCTTTCAACACGCGCTGCAACTCAACCCGCTGCACGCCTCAGCCGAGTTCGGACTCTCGCGCGCCTATCAGCAATCCGCCGACATCGACCACGCTCGCGAGCACCTGAAGAAATTCCAGTACATCACGCAGAACAAAATCGGCGCGCCCATGAGCCTGGCCTACGGAGAGCAGGGACAATACTCGCGCGCAGTCGAGTCGCCCTCGGCGGTGTTGAAAGCGCCGGCGCAGATCAAGCTGCGGTTTGTGGATATGACGGTGGAGGCGGGGCTGACCTCCAAACCTGTTGGTGATTCCACGAATGCCGCAGAAGCCGGGGCCTGCTTTCTCGACTACGACAACGACGGTAAAATCGACCTCTTTCTGCCTGACAATGGGGCACAGGGAGGCGTGTCGCTGTACCACAATGTAGGAAACGGAAAGTTTGAGGATGTGACCAGGCAAGCCGGGTTGAGTCCCACGATGCGGGGAGGAGGCTGCACGACCGGGGACTACGACAATGATGGGTTTACTGACATCGCAGTCACGGTCAAGGAAAGGGTGAGACTTTTCCATAATGAAAAGAATGGAACTTTTAAGGAAACGACCGCGACCGCCGGTCTTTCGGCAATTGATACGATGGGCGAAATTTTGGGGCGTTCGTTCGCCAAGGGGGCGAGCGCCCTAACTTTCATTGATTACGACCACGATGGCGACCTCGATCTTTACACGTTATGCTCCCCCACTTTATGCAATTCCACTGGTACCGCCAATGAGATGTGGCGTAACAACGGAGACGGGACATTCACGAACGTTACGCAGGAGACGGGATTGGGGGCCGGAGTCGACGGCGGTTACGGTGCCATCGGCACAGACTACAACAATGACCGGGCGGTCGATATCGTTGTGGCTGCCGGTGGGGCCGGCATTGGCTCGCCCAGTTCGACAGCTCTTTTTCCCAATCCGCGAGAAGGACGATTTGTTCGCCACGATCTGATTCATCCCATCCCGGCAAACCCAGCGGTCGGCGTTGCTGTTCTTGATTTCGATCACGACGGCTGGATGGATTTAGCTTTCACGCATAAAGGTCCTCCTGGCCTCACCCTCTGGCGCAATAACCACGGAAAGAGCTTCGAGCAGGTAAAGCTTCCCGAAACCAACTGGGTTCGCGGCTATGGCGTAGCCGCGTTCGACTATGACAACGACGGCTGGGTTGACCTCGTCGCTGTCGGCGAAACGAAAGAGGGTAAGGGCGAAGTGCGGCTGTTCCGCAATCTCGGGGCGGATGGTTTCAAGGACGTCACTGCCGACGTTGGTCTCGACAAGATTCAGCTCAAAGAGCCGCGCGCCATCAT
>PLKR01000341.1:0-11503 GCA_003140655.1 Acidobacteriaceae bacterium
TGTCAGCGATCCCATCGGCGCGCTGGCACACTTACAATTGGGCAGGCCTACGTGCTACTAAGAAACGCCAGCGCAAGAACCGCACATCAGGATTTCCTTACGCTCTGGAAAGACGCCGACCCGGACATCCCCATCCTCAAAGAAGCTAAAGCGGAGTACGCGAAGCTGCAATAGCTGGAAAAAGTCCTGCTCACCCGATGTTTCAACAGTTAGGGTCTGGTCTGTCTTTGCGCTGTGGCTCTTGGCTACGTTCTATGTCAGCCGCAGCCCACCCTGATCATCGTTTCGCAATCAATTTTGTCGCACGCGAAAGTGTGTGGGAGGGTAGGCAAATAGGGCACCCGGCAATTCGGAATCAGAGCGAATGATCGTTCGTATCCTCGGTAACTACCATCACGCGGGCCCCTATGGTGGAATCACTGGATGTAACCCGGCCTGGAAATTTGAGACGGCGGGCGCTGGCTTCTACCTGACCTAGACACGGGGAATCCCATGAAACGTCTTCTTGTTCTAACTCAGCTGGCCATGACTCTCAGCCTGGGCCTGGCAGGCTTGACCGGCTGCGGCGGCGGGTCGTCGAGCACCCAAACCCCGTCTTCGCCGTCCTCAATTACTAGCTTCACCGCGAATCGCACCTCCATTACGGATGGATCACCCGCGGCTCTGACCGGCGTCTTCGCGAACGGCACAGGCGTCATCACCCCCGGCAATCTTCCAGCCAACAGCGGCGTAGCTGTAACCGTGAGTCCCACGACGACCGCCACCTATACCCTGACCGTTACTCCCACGAGTGGGACAGCAGTGACCGCGACGGCCACCATCACCGTGAACCCTGCACCGACGATCACCAGCTTCATCGCAATTCCGACAACCATTACGACAGGATCTAGTGCGACTCTGACAGGAGTCTTCGCGAACGGCACAGGCGTCATCACTCCGGGCAGTCTGACCGACACCAGCGGTGTGGGCGTGACTGTGAGCCCCACGGCGACCACCACCTACACCCTCACCGTGACCAATGCCAGCGGTACAGCGGTCACCGCGACGGCCCCATTAACAGTAGCGGGAACCGTCGCTACCTCGGTGACGGTGGACCTGGCGAGCAGCGGCCCCGCCGTGACCGACAAGCTGCTGGGAATGAACATGGCCGTCTGGTACGATCTGGTTTCCAACCAGACCGGAATTGTGGATGCTTTCCAGGCCGCTGGCATCACCCAGGTGCGTTGGCCGGGCGGATCGGATTCCGACCTCTACCACTGGGCGACCAACTCTGAGTGCGATGGCGGCTATGCGGATGCGAATGACACGTTTTCGAATTTCGTCAACGACGTGGCTGTTCCCGCTAACCTCGATGTGGCGTTGACGGCGAATTACGGCTCGAACGGAACCTGCAACGGAGGCGGCGAACCAAGCGAAGCTGCCGCCTGGGTCACGGCCGCGCTGGCCGATGGCATCACGCCGAGCCATATGACGGTGGGCAACGAGGAGTATGGGAGCTGGGAGTACGACCTGCACTCGACTCCGAACGACCCTACCATCTACGCCGCCGCTGTGGTGGGAACAACCGGCTACTACCAGTCGATTAAGACGGCCAGCCCGAACACGCTGGTCGGCGTCGATGTGGACGCGGATAACACGACCGACGGATGGGACAATACCGTGCTGGCCAATGCCAGGGGGTCCTATGACTTCGTGGAATATCACTATTATCCAGAGACGCCGGGCGAGGAAAGCGACACCTTCCTGGTGCAGCAGGCGGCGCAGGAGTTGACCACGAACATCAACACCCTCAGGTCGGAGCTGACCAAGTGGGGAAATCCCGGCACTCCCATTTACGTGGGCGAGATCGGAGGGCCTTATAGCAATCCGGGCAAGCAGAGCTGGTCGATTATCCAGGGGTTGTATGCGGGCCAGGTGCTGGGCGAGATGATGAACGATGGAGTCTCGCGCCTAACCTGGTGGATTGGCTTCGGCAATTGCAACGGCTCCAACGGAAACGATAGTACGTCGCTCTATGGATGGCAGGATTTCGGAGCCTACAATGTCTTCTCCGATGGACCCTCCGATAGCACCTGTCCGGGTGCGGGCCCCATCGGCACCATGTCTCCCACGGCGCGCGCGTTTCAGCTGTTCCGCCAGATGGCCGTCAACGGCCAGACGGTGCTGACGGCGACCGTCGCCGGCGACACGACCGACGTGCGCGCCTATGCGGCCACCAACCCCAACGGCACGGCCCTGCTGTTGTTTAACGACAACGAAACCACCCCCCAGCAGGTAATGGTCACGCTTTCGGGCAAAAGCTCCTCTTCCAGCGTGAACGTCACCACCTACGACAAGGCCATCTACGACCTGTCGGGTTCGCCTACCGGCACTCCACCGGACCCGGCCGGGACGAGCACCTGGGCCCCGCCAATTACCACCAGCATGGGCGCGCAGACCTTGCCTCTGACCCTGACTCTCACTCCCTGGAGTATGAACGTGGTCATCATCCAATAACCGAGCCGGAAGGTGCGAGCCAATTCTGTGCCGTCACGGGGGCGGAAGAAAAAAGTAAGAGCCGGGCAAGATCCTTCGGCATTTGAGATCGTATTTTTGAAGTCTTCCCAAGCACTATATTCGGACCTGCTGCCACGCCGGCTTCTCAAGGCGCCGTCGCAACCGGCTTACCTTCGAATCCCTGGTACTGGGAGTCTCCAGCGGGCATATAGCGGCCTACGATCGTATTAGAGTCGTTGATCGTCTCAATGCCCGTGTCCGTTCCGGCGAGATCGTCGATGAGGTGGTACTTACCCCCGGCGTAAACTGCTCCGTGCTCGAGGTTAGAGGAATCGAACCAGCTTAACGCGATCTTGTTGAGATTGTTTATAGAGTGGACGGCCGTGGTGACAGCGCCGGGAACATTCAACGGCCCATACTGGGTGCCGATACGCACCCAAGACGAAAGGCCGCCGGAGTTCAACGACTCCAAAGTAATGATGTTGTTGCTGTTGATGCCGACGGCGATGGTGGTGTCGGCACCAGGCACGTTCAGCGTCTCGTAGGTAGATCCGTTGAACAGAAAGCCGTGAGTGCCGTTGCTGTCGGCAAACTGCCCGACCACAAGCCCGGAATCATTGATGCCGTAAGCGATTGTGCCTGCCGTCGCCGTGGGCACGATAACGTCGGTAAAAACCCCGTTTGCGTAGATAAACCCGTTGCTGAAGCTGTTTAGCACGTTATAGAACCCGACGATCGCTCCGGCCGCGTTGATCCCGAAGCAACTCGTACCGGTTCCATTGGGGTCAGTGATCGTGGTGAGGGTGTTGCCTGAGTGCATGAAGCAGTGGGAGACGCTGCTGGAGTCAGTGTAATTTCCCGAGATGACACCGGAATCATTGACGCCGTAAGGCGTCGTGCTCTGCGCATTCGGAATTTCGAGGTTCCTGAACGTGAAGGTCTGACCGATTGCCATCGGAACGGACACGAGTGCCAGTGCTATGAGGATCGAGACCCAGGCTGATGTGTGCTTCATTGGAAACGCTCCTTATAATCGTGATGTCTGTAGCTCTGACGCCCTGAACTACCGCCTTGGGATGGGGTGGGTACGCGCGACGAATCGGGAAGCTGGATAACCCTTTCAGGCCATCCCCGGTCCCCTCGCCCTGTGCTAAAATGCCACCGCCGAAAGGTTCCAGGCCTTTCCCCCTTCGCGGTATTTCATAGACGGCACCCTACCGCGCGACCGGCCTGGAAGTCATTAAGACTTTTCATTTTTTTCTGAATTCTTCTCACCCCATGGATACGCCAGGCAAGGCATCGTTTGAGTTCGGTTCTTTTCGCCTGGATACCTGTGATCGTGTGCTCCTGCGGGGTCGCGAACGGCTGGAGCTTCCTCCCCGGGTCTTCGACACCCTATTGGCCCTGGTGCAAAGCGGCGGCCGGCTGGTGGAAAAAGATGAGCTCATGCGGACTGTCTGGCCAAACACCGCGGTCGAAGAGAACAACCTCAGCCAGGCGGTTTACCTGCTGCGCAAGATCTTGCAGGATGGGGACGGAAACCGTTACATAGAAACCGTCCCCAATCGAGGCTATCGTTTCGTCGCCCGTGTACGTGAACTAGGGCCGGAAGTGGAATCCAGCATCAAGGAACGCCCTTCCCAAGTGCAGTTAGGACCAGACAATGGGAACTCTGGGAATCACATTTCTTCGCAATCCCCGATCAAAACTCCCCCGAAGCCGCGCTGGCTGGTCTGGTGCTTAGCCGGTCTGGTGGGCGCTTTCGCCACGCTGCTGGTGGTACAAGCGAGTAGATGGCGGGATCGTCAGAAGAATCAGTCAGATTCAGAACCCATCCGGTCCCTGGCCGTGTTGCCGTTGCAGAACCTATCCAACGATCCCGCGGAGGAGTATTTCGCCGACGGAATGACCGACGAACTAATCACCGAACTGGCCCAGGTGCGCCAGCTTAAGGTGGTCTCGAAGACTTCCATCATGCAATACAAGGGAGTGCGCCGGCCCTTGCCGCAGATTGGCCGGGAACTGGGCGTAGACGCGGTGGTCGAAGGTTCGATCCTGCGTTCGGGCAACCGGGTACGCATTACCGCTCAACTCATCCGGACTGCCACCGATCACCATATTTGGGCCAAGGCCTATGAGGGTGATCTGAATAACGTACTCTCGCTGCAGGCGCTGGTAGCGGAGGCCATTACCGATGAGGTGAAACTTGGTCTGACCCCGGCGGAGCGCAACCGGTTCCGCGTCTCGCGCCCGGTCGACCCCGAGGCTTATGAAGATTATCTTCGCGGCCGCTACTACTGGAACCGAAGAGAGGTTGGCGCATTCCAGAAGGCGATCGAGTTCTACAACCAAGCGATCAAGAAGGACCCGAACTTCGCGCTTGCCTACTCCGGCCTGGCCGATTGCGATACCCTCCTGGCCCTGGATACCCTGGGCCCCGGGTTGATGGCGGAAGCCAAGGCCGCGGCCTTGAAGGCGATTGAACTGGACGACGGATTGGCGGAGGCGCACACCTCCCTGGCCGCCGTTCGAATCTTTCTCGATTGGGACTGGACTGGTTCGGAACTCGAGTTCAAGCGCGCACTGGACTTGAATCCGAATTACGCCCCCGCCCACCATTGGTACGGCAATATTTTGCTGGGGCCCTTGGGACGTCACGAAGAAGCCATTGCCGAACTCAATCGCGCCCGGGAACTCGATCCGCTGTCGTTGATCATCAACGCGGACCTCGGGTACGCGTATTATCTGGCCCGCCGGTATGACTCCGCCTACACTCAATACCAGAAAGTGCTTGTGATGGACCGCAATTTCGTGCCCGTCCACCACGATCTATTGATGTACTACGCGCAAAAGAAAATGTATGACGCCTGGCTGCAGGAAGAGATTGCAGACTTCGAGCTTGTCGGAGACCCGGAACGCGCACTGGTCCTGAAGCACCTCTACGCTAACGGCGGCTTTCCAGCAGTCATGCTGAAGATGGCTGAATCCCGCGGCGCGCCTGAGTCCAGTGCGAAAGTCCGCGAGCAGGGATCGTTCTGCACCGCCGCCGAGGCTTATGCAGCATTGCAGGCAAAACGTCCGGCACTGGCCGCGCTCGAACAATGCTATGTGGCACGAGAGCCTGGCCTCATCTACCTCAAAGTGGAGCCCGCGTGGGACAGCCTGCGCTCCGAACCCGCCTTCCAGAACCTGGAACATCTCATCGGTCTTCGGTAGGGAAAGTGAACGCGGAGCGGTTTCACCTGGAGAACCGCTTGAATGTTCGCGAGCTTCCGATAGCGCCCACCATTCTCACCAACTTACCTGGCTAGCGCGTGTTCAGTTCAACGTAGTGACCGAAGCTGGAAAGTGCGACCTGGTCGTTGCCTGGAATATAGAAGCCAAACCTACCGAGACTTAAATTGCTTCCAGCCTGAGTCCAGCGATCCAGAACCACCCAGCTGTCTCCTTGCCTGATCTGGTGGAATATCTCATTGGGTCCTACACGGATCTGCAGCGTGCGGAAGCTCTTCTTGTCGACCTTGTGTGGAATCTTGGTCTCGTCGCCCTTCTGACCGTTCTTCACCACCGTGCGGTAGAAGTTATTGTCGTCCATCTGGAACAGGACATAGTTGTTGGCGTCGGTGCAGTTGAGCATCCACTGCAGGCGGTGACCCTTGGTAAGCATGGCGGAAAAAACAAACGTACCCGTCGTAGGAGAGACCCCGTACATTACGAAGTCGCCGCCTTTGCGAACGAACGATCCTTTCTCCTGTTTCCAGCCTGCCGGGTCATCCCACTTGGACATGCCGCTGGGAGAGAGAGATAAATCCAAACTCCGGGATTGACCGGCGGCGACCTCCACTGTGGACGAGCGAGTGAAGTTGTCCGCCGTTTTTGTGGTGAGAGTGTAGGAACCGGCTGACAGACTCATTGTGCCGCCGCTGCTTACTTTTGTCGGAGCCTCGCCTGCTTTATTGAGGGTTACCTGAGCATCGGCAGGCGTGAACGTGATTTTCAGCTCGCCGGGAGCGGCCTCTAGTGCCACATCTGCGGCCACGAGAGACACAGCGGTTCCAACCACGAAATGCTTCTTGATCTGCCGGGGCTTGAACCGGTCTTTGCGCAGTTCGACGGTGTGATCTCCGGCATTGACGGTCGCTACGGTGAGCGTGCCATCGGGCCGTACCGTTCCTACCGGAGTTTGGTCGATGAGAACTGTGGCTCCCGGAACTCCGCCCTGGATGGTCAGCGAAGACGAAACGGGCAACGGTTGCAGATTGAAAATCAGTTTGGCTTGCTCGCCTTTGCGAAGCCGGATTTTTTGTTCGGGAAGATCCTGGAATCCGCTCTTAGACACTCGTACCACGTAGTCCCTGAGTTCGAGATTCGGGATGCGCAACTGGCCGCCCTGGGTAGGTTGCGGCTGAAGTTTTCCGTTGAGAAAGATCCTTGTCTTGTCTTGACCAGTGATCACGACGAGGGTGCCCAGGTTCTGGCCGGACTCGAGGAATGCGTTCAGCGTGGCCGCTGCTCCTGCGTCAATGTCGAGTTTGTACTGGTCTTTGTTTGGCTCAGCGCCGCGGGTTACGGCTAGCTCGTGAGTGCCGGCGGAAATGGAGGGAAGGTCGAGACCCTCCTGGGGCACGTCAAGAGGAGTTTGGCCATCGAGGCTGATCTTGACCGCGGAATCACTGGAATACACATGCAGGTGGTCGGCCATGCTGCTCACGATTACCGCCAATACGCCTTTGGAAGCGATGGGGCCTTTCACGACGGGACCGACTCCAGCGTCGGTTGAGAAAGTGAAGGACGCTTCTCCCTTCGGTCCCTCGAAAGTCAGCTTATGTTCGCCGGTGGGAATCTTGTCGAGAGACCATTGTCCATCTTGAAATTCGGCGGGCGGCTGATCATCGAATGTGACTTTTCCTGTGCCGGTGTCAGACGACAGTTTCACCACCGGCAGAGCCGGCTCTGGCGGCGGCGTTACCGGGACCGGAACTGCAGGCGCCGAGGCTACAGGCGCCGCTTCCGGGGGTGAGGCGATTGGCGGCGCACGATGTTTCCGCACGAACAGAAAGATCGCTCCGACCAGGACCATTACGGCGGCCGAGGCGACGATGACGGTTGTGTAACTTTTGGGTCGTCTTGCTAGTTGTTTAAGACTGGAAGATGGAGTTGCGGCTTTCGGCGCGCTGGCAGGAGGCTTGGCCGCGGAAGCGGCGACTGGCGCCGACGGTGCACGCGGCGGTGCCGGCGGAACCGGTTCTGCCGGAACACGTGCTGCGCCGGGCGGAGCGGGAACCACGTCAGCCGCAGGCGGAGACGCGGAAACATTGCTGGTCGCCTCCAGTGAAGACTCAGGCGCGCTGGCTGGCGGCGTGTTGTAGGTGAGGGTCGCGCTTTCGCTTGCGGGCGATCCAGTCGGACTCGTTCGGTCCACTTCGAGCAGGCCCAGGCGGTGCAGAAGACCATTCGCGACGGAGAGGACTTCTCCATCGTTCGGATATTTGTCCGCGACTGCTCGCACGCGTTCCCCTAGTGCCTGCTGCGACGCGGCATCCGCGGCGGCATCAATTTCATCCTCCATGCGCCGCAGTTCTTCCAGATCGCGGCGGCGGGTTTGGCGGCGCTGAGTCTGGAAATCCCGCTGGACCGTCTCCTGAATCTGAATCAGCCGGGGTTCGCGCGGATAAACCGCCAATCCTTCTTCGATGCGGGACAAGGCTCCGGCAAGATCGGTGGCAGTTTGCAGCTTGCGAGTTTGCGAAACACATTCTTCGATGAAGGTTTCCCGCTTCTGATCGTGGATCAGGGTTCGAATGGTTTTGGCCATGGGATGCCCTGGGTTCAAGTCGAGAGCTTCGCGGGACAGCTTCTCGGCTTCCCGCCAATCGTTTTCTACCGCGGAGTGGGCTTCTTCGACCAGGGCATTGGCCAGAACTGCACGGGCTAAAGAATTGTTTTCATCGAGCTCATAGGCCTGGCGCAACAGTTTGATGCCATCGGCCGCCTTGTGCTGGGCGCACATCTCCTGGCCTTCGGTCATGAGGCGGTGGGCTTCGGTTTTTCGCTTGACGCCATCCTGGGCGAGCTTCTCGAGTTCCGTCAGTTCTATATCATTGGGGAATTCGGCTGCTGCGCCTTGCAACAAGTCGAGGGCGCGCGCGTAGTCGCTGGAATGCAAACAGGTGTCGACCTGTTCGACCAGACGGGTTTTGGATTCGATCCGGGTCTGCTGGTCGCGCCGCTTTTGCAGGCGCTCAACCTCGAAGGTTAATCCCGGATACTGGCTGTAGATGGTGCGCAGGATCTCCCAATCGTTCAGGGCATCGCCATACGATCCCTGCTCTTCGTGAAAGTGTGCGCGGGCGACGATGGAATTGACCAGGTCGCGCTTGTCCTGAACCAGGCGCAACGCGCGTTCGAAATGCGATTCTCCGGGATGGAGATCAAGCGCCTCGCGCAGAATGTTCACGCGCTTATCCAGGTCCGGTTCGGCTTCTACCTGGCGATCGACCGACGCGACGAAAGCCGAGAGCTCCTGGCGTTGTTGTTCCTCGATGTCGTACTTGAGAGCCTGGAAGATGGCGTTGGCGGGATACTTGGCCAGATAGGTCTCGCAGGCGTCAAGGGCTTTGCGGAAATTGTGCTCGGTGAGGTTTCGCCGCGCCTCGGCATACGCGGTGTTCATGGCGTCATGTTCGGAACGGACTTCGTTATAAAAGGACTGGTAATTGGCGCCGCTCTCGCGGTTGATGGAATCGGGGGCGCGCCGGTCGAGATCGATCACGACGCCCAATTTTGCGAGGGCGTTGCTCACGTCGCCCTTTTGCCAGGCGTCCATGGCGGCGCGATGGAGTTGCTCCTTCTCCTGGCGGAGCTTCTTGTATTCCTGCTCCTGGCGGTCGACCTCGGCCAGCAACTGGAGGGCGCGGGCCTCCTTGGGCCGGAGCTGGAGAACGTTCTGCAAAGCCTCGCGGGCATGCGCATAGGCGTGATTTTCGATGTGCTGCCGTGCCAGACGATACCAGTTGTCGATCTGGCGTTCGCTGCGCCGGTTTTCAATTTTGCTCTTTAGAGCTAATGCGGTGGCGTTGTCCGGTTCGATCTGGAGAGCTTCNNAGGAGCTGAGAAAGGGTCTTGCGCCGGACTGCGCCGTCGAGCCGCCGGCGCAGAGAGCCGATGGCCTCATCCATGTGGCCTTCGGCCTCAAGTTCGCCAAGGATTTCTCCGGCGAACTGAAAATCGCCTTCTTCGAGGGCCTTGGTGGCGCGCAGCAGCCGGGGCCGAGTGCGCTCGGGATCGAAAAACTCGATGGGCTCGTTGCGCAGCGCTTTGTTGAGCGTGTCGCCGAAATCGCGGGCGCTCGCGAAACGATGCCAGGACTGCTTGGCCATCGCTTTATGCAGGACCCGGCTGACGGGCTGGCTTATGGCGGAATTCAGCTCTGACGCCAGCGGCGGGATGTGATGAAGAATTGCATCGACCACTTCATCGGCCCGGGTGCGCTGGAACGGGTTGCGGCCGGTCATGGCTTCGTAGCAGACGACGCTGAGGGAAAAAATGTCGGACGCCGGGGTTAGGGTTTTCAGTTCGATCTGCTCGGGAGACATGTAGAGCAGGGTGCCTTTTTGTGCCCGGGTGGTGTGGGCATCGGCCATGTGAGCGACGCCGAAGTCAATGATCTTCACCGAGTCGTCTTCCATCACGAAGATATTGCTCGGCTTTAAATCACGGTGGACCAGACCACGTTCGTGCGCGGCTTGCAGGCCGCGGCAGGCCTGGGAAATGATGTCGACGGTGCGCTCCACGGTCAGACGATGGCTGGCTTTGCGGATGAAACGATCGAGCGTGGTGCCGGGGAGCAGCGGCATCACGAAGTAGGGCTTCTTCTTGCCTTCTTCCTCGAATTCTCCGATGTCGAAGATCTCAACGATGTTGGGATGGCTCATGGAGGCGAGCACATCGCATTCTTTGTAGAACAACTGGAGCGAAGCCGGATCGGGAATGTCGAGGATGGTCTTGACCGCTACTTCGCGGCGTACGACGGTGTCGTAGGCCCTGTAGACAAGGCCCATCCCACCCTGGCCGAGGATCTGCCTGACCTCGTAGCGGCCTGCCAGTTTTCTCGGCGAAGCGGGGTTCTCCATGGCGCGCCCCAGTGTGGGGCTGTAGCATTTTAATCGATTTGGCGGAAAAGTGTAGCTATCGCGTCACGGGCTAGTGGTGTGCAGTTTGCAAAGGAGGCGAGCCAAACGCGCGATTATTGTGTCGCAAAGAACGCGACACTTCACTTCGCGCGGCTCGCCCAGATCCTTCACTGCGCAAAGAACGCTTGTTCAGGATGACAAGCAAACTGCACCACTACCCGGCACGGTGGAGAAAAAGAACGATGCTCCGTGCGGAATGGCCTTCCGACAACGGTACCAGCGAAAGGATCGCGGCGTCATGACTGACAAATCTGGGATTACGGTTGCGAGTTTACAGTCGGCTTCAAGTGCCGAGATTGTTGAAATCTTTCGAGCATCCTATGTTTCGAAATCGACACTAGCAAATCATTTTTCTTGTTGACAAGGAAACGACGTTCCTGTAATTGTGGCGGGACCCGATTCGTCTCACTTATGACTTTGCGGTGTAGTTCTGGGAGGGGTTAAATGACTAACACTCGACACGTTCTGCATGCGCTCTTGAGCGTCGCGCTGCTGACTTTCGTGGTTGGAGTTCTTGGCGCCCAGGCAGTGGCCCAAGGTGGTAGTAACACAGGGACGGGAGCGCCAACGTCATCAGCTCAGCCAGTCGTGCATGATCTTCCCGTGGACGTTCCGGGACATACGGAGTTTCTGGATCACAAGAACGGGTTTCGGGGAATGACTTTCGGAACCAGCGTCAAGGAGTTCAAGAATCTGGAGGTCTACCGCGACCGGGGCGCCGTGAAGGTTTACCGGAAGACCGACGAGGATCTCTCGATTGGAACTGCTTCGGTTACGAACATCATCTACATTTTCGTGAATGACAAGTTTTATGC
>PLKR01000341.1:11525-17350 GCA_003140655.1 Acidobacteriaceae bacterium
GAGGGCGCGACCCACGAAGTTAGAGGATGGATCGGCAACAATGAACTGCAGAAAGACTACGATCAGGTGATGCAGCAGATTTTCACGGCGGCGGCGCAGCAACTTTAGATATCGTCTCAAGCCTTGGCGGCATGGGGAGGAAATATGGCTCGCTTTCTATCGTTGTACGAGAGAATCCGTAACTGGTTCCTGGTGCTGATCGGGCTCCTGATTGGCGTCCAGGCTGGTGTCCAACCGACAAACGCGTCCGCCACCAAGCCGACCCCGGCTATACCCGAGAGGGTAGCCGCAGTCCGCAGCCGCATCCAGGAACTCCAGAAAAACCCTGCGGTTGCCGAGAAGAAAAATGACAAGGGAGAAGCGACCCTCGTAGCCCAGTGGGGTAATTGGGGCAATTGGAACAATTGGAGAAACTGGGGAAACTGGTCGTCCTGGAACAACTGGGGCAACTGGGGCAATTACTAGGTTTTCGCTGGAGGTTGGGCGTTGTCCGCTGGTGCCACCGGTAGTCCCTGTGATGGGTTAACTAACAAGGGCGTCAAGCTGCTGGTTCTGCAGCCGACGCCCTTTTGTAATATCGACTGCGATTACTGCTATCTTGCCAACCGTCTGAGCACCAAGAAAATGTTACCCAAGCAGGCGGTCGAGATTGTGGATCGTCTGGTCTCGGCCGGCGTTGTCGGCACCGACCTGAGCATGGTTTGGCATGCCGGGGAGCCGCTGACCCTTCCGCCGAGCTACTACCGTGAGGCCTTTGAAGGGCTATCCGCTCGCCGGTACCCTTTCACCATACGCCACTCCTTCCAAACCAATGCAATGCTCATTAACGATGAGTGGTGCGATCTTTTTCAGCGGTGGAATATTAACGTCGGCGTGAGCGTGGATGGGCCGGCGTCGATCCACGATGCTCACCGAAAGGACCGCGTGGGCAAAGGCACTCACGCCAAGGTGATGGAGGGGATTCGGACGCTTCAGCGCCGTTCCGTTCCATTTCATGCGATTGCTGTCGTTACCGCAGAGTCGCTGCTTCACCCGGAGGAAGTATTCGATTTCTTTCTGAACACCGGAATCGACCGTCTGGGCTTTAATATCGAGGAACTCGAGGGAGCCAACAAAACCAGCAGTGTTGCCGGCGACAAGATTTCAAACGTTCGGCGATTCTTTGAGGTCATGGCGGAATGCCAGGAACGCTGCCAGCATAAGATTTCGATCCGTGAATTTGAGAATGCCCGCGCAGCAATACAGGGCCTCCGGGGCGGCTCATCGCCGGGTTCATCGCAAGGTTCGTCGCAGGATGTCCGGAATGATCAAACCGAGTCATTTGCGATACTGACCGTGGCCTGGGACGGGTCGGTGACGGCGTTCTCCCCCGAACTGATTGACGCGAAAAGCAAAGACTACGGTGATTTCATACTGGGCAACATTCTTCGCGATTCGATAGCAGATATTTTCAGCGCGCCTAAGTACACGCGAATTGCAAACGCCATCGAGGAAGGCTGCAAACGCTGCGCTCAAACCTGCCAATACTTTTCGGTCTGCGGTGGAGGCGCCCCATCCAATAAATATTTCGAGAATGGCAGTTTTGAGTCCACCGAGACCGTGTATTGCCGCAGTGTCGTCCAGATACCGACGGACATAATGCTGGCGCAAGCCGAACGCGAGCTTGGAATATCGATTCCCAAGGATTCGCCGAGGCAAGCGGCATGAAAATGCCGTATGACGTTTATGTTATCGGGCTAGGCGTGTCCCTTCCGGAGCATTTGACTACCCAGGCCGTTGATACGATGGCAAGCTGCTGCAAGCTTTTCTCGATTGTCCAGGAACCGCTCGCCCAATGGCTCCCGCCGGAAAAGAAGGGGAAAGTTGAAGTCATCAACCTCCTGGACTTTTACGTGGACGGCAGCATTCGGATGGAAAACTACAACCGTGCGGCTGAGATGGTCTTGACGGCGAGCGGCGACGGCAGGCCGGTAGGCTACGTCACCTACGGCAATCCCATGGCCTATGACAGCGTTGCTCAACTCATTGTGAGGAGGGCCTCGGACTTCGGGCGCTCGGCTCGCGTGGTGCCGGGAATCTCATCGCTGGACTCGATCCTGTGCGACATTCAGGTTGATATGGCGCCGGCAATCCAGGTATTCGAGGCATCGTGGATGATGGCCTTCGAAATCGTTCCACGCGTCGACACCCATGTAATTCTTGTGCAGATGGGCTCATTCGGATCCTACCGCGCGCACTACGATCGCAGGCAAGACGGCGGNNCGCGTGTCATTGGTTCGTTCGACCGCGAGCGGAGCGCATCCGGAGAAAATATCCAGCTTCACCCTTGAGCGCCTGTCTGAGGCAACTGCAGAAGAACTGAGCGGCGCGTCGCTATATATTCCAGCGTTGAGGCAGCCAACCCCAAACCCTGAAATGCTGACGGAACTGGAAGCGACTTAACCGATCTCCTCATTCAGGAAACGGAGATTCGGGGGATTTATGAAGAACGAAAACTCCGACAGCTCTTCTTCATTCCCGATTCTCTTTTCCTGCTTTGCGCTTTTTCTCTTACGCATTGGGGTTGCGGCTGCGGGAGGCCCCGCCAGCGAAGCTCCGGCTGGATTCGACAACTTGACCAATGGATTCGTCAGCCAATCCCTTTATGACTCTGACCGCGCAGTCTTTGAGCAGCCTGAGACTGTAGCCACCGGCCTTGGCCCGGTTTACAACGGGCAATCTTGTTTTGAATGTCATCGCAACCCCGTTTCTGGGGGTAACAGCTTAATTTCCGTATCGCGCGCCGGGCATCATGACCCAAGCAGTGGTATGTTCGTGCCCGCTCCTGGCGGGACATTGATGCATGTCCATGCGATCAATCCGGCGATCGATATCAGCATTCCCGCCAGCGAGAATGTTCGCTCGCGGCGCAAGGCGACATCCGTGCTGGGCGATGGCTATGTGGAGGCGATCGATGATGCGACCTTGCTGGCCATCGCAAAGCGCCAAGAAGAAGAATCGAGCGGTCGTATTGCGGGCGTGGCGGTTCTCGTGCCCATTGTGGAGGCAGGGAACACACTCCGTGTGGGCCGGTTTGGTTGGAAGAGCCAGCACGCCAGCGTAGTTTCATTTTCCGCTGACGCCTACATGAACGAGGAGGGAATCACCAACCGGTATTTCCCGGTCGAGAACACTGCCCTGGGCAAGTCCGTCGCTGAGTACAAGTCCTTGGCTGATCCGGAAGACGAACGTCACAGCGACGGGTTCTCGCACCTTGACCGATTTGTCAACTTCATACGTGCCACCAAGGCGCCGCCCCGCGATGAGAAGCTTGCAGCCACGCCCGACGCACGCGCTGGCGAGCACATCTTCGAGCAGATCGGCTGCGTCGTCTGCCACGTCGCTTCCATCAGGACTGCGCCGGCCGGGACAAAGATCAACGGGGGCCAGTTCGAGGTACCCGAGGTTCTGGGCGACAAAGTTATCCACCCGTACAGCGATTTCCTGCTGCACACTCTCGGCACCGGCGACGGCATTCCCGTGCAAAGCGGAGGCGATTCTACCGCGAACAAGATTCGCACTGCGCCGCTGTGGGGGCTGCGCACGCGCCNNTGCTGACGTTCCTGAGTTCGCTGTAGCAGAGCGGCAAAGGCCGTCACTTTCCCGCGTAGCTGACTCTCCAGATCGAGTTCGACCCATCGTCGCTCACCAGCAGCGAACCATCCGGAGCCACCGTCACGCCCACCGGACGTCCCCACACGTTGCCATCCGGCAGAACAAAGCCGGTGAGGAAGTCTTCATACTCGCCGCTGGCATGGCCGGTCTGGTGCAACGGCACGCGGATTACTTCGTAGCCCACCCGCACTGCTTTGTTCCAGGAGCCGTGCTCGGAGGCAAAAATATCTCCCTTATACTCGGCCGGGAATTGCTGGCCCTCGTAGAAAGTGAACTCCAGCGACGCGTTGTGCGGCTGCAACAGCACATCCGGGATGATCGCTTTGTCCTTCAACTCCGGATGCTTGCCCTGATGCCGCGGATCCTGATGCGCTCCGATGTACCACCACGGCCAGCCGTAGAATCCGCCTTCCTGCACGTGGGTGATGTAGTCGGGGACGAGATTGTCGCCCAGCGCATCGCGCTCATTCACCGAACACCACAGCTCGCCCGTCTCGGGATTCACCGCGATTCCGCCCCCGGCGTTGCGAATGCCGTAAGCATAGACGCTCAGTTGGCAGTTCGCAGGGTCGCACACAAGAATGTCAGCGCGGTTCTTCTCCTCAGGGTGTGTGTCAGGATCGTTCACGTTCGATGCCGAGCCTACCGCGACAAACATCCTCTTGCCATCTTGCGAGAACACCACCGCCCGTGTGTCATGCCCGCCCGGCGACAAATCGGCAATATGTTCTGGCGCACCGCTCGCCTTCAAGTCGCCGTTGTGGTAAGCGAAGCGAACCACCTCGCTGGTATTGCCTACGTATAACCATTGCGGATCAGGTCCGGGTGGATAGAACGCCAGGCCGTACGGATGCTTCAGGCCGCTGACGAATACGGCCGACTGCTCAGGCTTCCCGTCGCCGGTCATGCCGCGGAACACCCGGATGCGTCCGGGATCGCTTTCCGTCAGAAAAATATCGCCATTCGGAGCCGTGCGCAAAGTCCGGGGATTGTCGAGGCCGGTCGCGTACAGTTCCACCTTGAATCCGGGAAGCGCTACCGGCCACACATTTTCCGGCCGCGCCACCAGTGCTGGACCATTATTCGACGATTGCGTGGCATACGGTTGGGGAAGATCGTTCACCGTAATCTTCCGAAACGTTCCCGGTTTCTCGTAGCGGAAGTCGGTGAACGGCGGCGGCGGCGGTGGCGCGTTCAGCTTCGATGTGCTCGTGTCGGGCGGCGGCGGGGCCGCAGCTTCCGGCTCCGCATTTAGCGCCGGTAAAACTGACGTCACATACGTAACGATCTTCCAGCGCTGGCTTGCCGGCAAGAACGCCCACGAAGGCATTCCGTTGTCTTTGTCGCCGCGAGTAATGAACCAGAACACTTCGCCAGGCTTGACCGAATCGAGTTTCCCATCCACCAGCGAAGGCACGTTGCCCGTGCCTTTTCCCAGTTTGCCGTGGCACGACAGGCAATTCTTCGCGTACAGCGGCTTCCCGGCCTGCGCGGCGGCATCGTCGCCTGCGTACGGATTCTTCGCCGCTTGGGCCGAAGCCGGCGCGTTGTGGAACTTCTTGTCTACATCCGCTGCGAGCAGCAGCGATGCGGGCAGCAGAATCGCTGCCGCGATACGGGCGTATGAACTGGCAAATGAGTGCATAGTGTTCTCAGAGATATCGCAGCTCACATTTGGATGCAGCTTGGTTACTTTGGGATTGTGGGAAGATTTACTTCTCCGCAGACTTTCCTTTCGTGACCTGCTCGTACCAGAGCCGGTGATAAGTGCGCGCCCACGCGTCAGAGACGCGCCCATAAATCATGGCGTGAAACGATTCCGGCTCCATGAACACGCTCATGTAAATATGAATGATGAACGCTCCGATGGTCGCCATGGCTGCGATCACGTGTACCGTCACCGCCAGATAACGCAGCCAGCGCAGGCTCCACGGGATGGATTCGACGAACCACAGCCCCAGCCCCGAAATCAGCAACAGGATCACGCCGTAAAACATCAGCCAGAAGAACAGCTTTTGGCCGAAATTGAAGCGGCCCACCGGCGGCAGCTTCTCATCATCATTTTGGACGTAGTAATTTATGGCCTTCCACCAGCGCCGGTCGTCGTCGGTGGTAGCGAGGTCGTCGTGCCATATTTTGTACATCCATCCCACGGAGAGCGCGAAGGCCAG
>PLKR01000578.1 GCA_003140655.1 Acidobacteriaceae bacterium
GGCCCTGGCTTCTGATCCTCGCAGTTCCTGCCACCAGCAGCGCTTCTGTGCAGGTTTCTTCTCCGCGCCTGCGCCAGGCCGTCTTAACCGAGCGCGAACACGAGTTCTGGAAGACTCCCACCCGCGCCGCCGAGTTCAGCGATGTCCCGCATTTAAGCGCGCGCGGGCGCTGCGAAAAGACCCACGCGCCTCAGGCTTTGACCACGCCCGATCCTCTGCTGGTCCCGGCCGGAGCAGGACTGAAGGTCAAAGTCAGTTTCATCATCGGCGCCGACGGTCGCGTGCATAGTCCTCTGATTCTGCAGAGCGCCGGCCCCGCGGGCGACCGCAACGTGCTGCGAACTGTCCGCACCTGGCGGTATCGTCCCGCAACCTGTAATGGCGTGCCCACCGAAGCGGAAGGGAGAATCGAGTTTTCCCGCCGTTGAGATTCCGCCCGCTTCGTCTAACCTGCTTGAGCTAAAATAACCGCAGCAGCAGCGTGGTCTGAAATCGTGGACAGAGACAAAGACAAGAAACTCGCCAAGCCATCCGGCTCCATCCCAGCGCAGGATTCCGAAAGTGTGCCGACCATCGGTCCGCGCAATCCCGCTCTGGGCGAGATCTATCAACGGCTCTATCCGGAAATGCGGCGGCCCAAGCCGAATCAGGAGGCCATTGCCGCAGCCCTGCAAGCCATGCAGCGCCTTACCATGGAAGCGGATTCCGAAAGCTCCGCGGAGAATGCCGCGCGAGAAACCACCCAGGCTCTCACTGCCTGCCGCGTCTGCGGACATCGCAATCGCGAAGGCAACAAATTCTGCGGCTTGTGCGGACTTCCGCTCGGAACTGTGCCGCAGTCGTCCGATCCCGCATCACAAGCTACGGCAACACCTAATCTCGACGACGTGCCTTGGTCCCAAACTCCGCCACCAGCAGCGGAGGCCACGGATGAGGTTCACCCGCTGCCAGGCGCTCCTGCCGGCACCCATCACTACCACCATCACTACCATCACCACTATTTCCAGGGAGGACATGCAGACGCTGCCGCAGCATCGCCGCGGGCCAACGCTCCCGAGAGCGCGCGCGAAGCGGACCGGATGAGGATTGCCGCCGCAGCCAAAGGTGAACCCATGACCCGCAACGAGGCCGCGGTTCGGCGCCTGACGCAGGAATGGGTTTTGGCGTGCAATACGCGGCAACTGGATGAGTTGATCGAACTCTACGCTACGGACGCGCTGGTGCTGCGCTCGAATCTGCCTCCGATTCGCGGCGCCGTGGCCGTGCGTGAGTTCTTCTATTCCGCGCTCGAAGCTGGTCTGGGAGAAGTGGCCCTCGATCCCATGCGCGTAGAGGTCTTGGGAGATATGGCTCACGAGGTGGGACGCTACAGCGCGCTGGTTCCGGGAGCGTCCGGCAAGCGCCGCGAAGAGCGCGGCAAATATCTCTGGGTCTTCGCCAAACAGACCAGCGGAGATTGGAAACTGGTTTCGGAGTGCTGGTCGAGCGACCTGACGCTTTCCGGCGCCGAGTCTGACATTCCGAAGCCCGCGATTCCGCCGGCAAAGGCGCAGCCGCGGAAAAACTAGCCCCTAGCTTATGGCTCTTAGCTTCTACGCCGAGCCGAGGCTGTGATTTTGGGTGGCGCAGCGCTTCCAGCGCTGCGATCAGCGCGTGCCGCGATTGAGGGCTTTAGCCCCTGAGGTACCTAGACGGGCATCTGGCACTGACTACCTCTTACTGCCTCACACCCAGCTTCCCCAACTCACTCCGCAATTGTTCCAGCCCTTGCATCTGGATCGTGTGCATGCCTAGCTTCGCGGCGCACTCCAGATTCAGCGCGCGGTCGTCGATGAAGCAGCACTCCTCCGGATTGAATTGCGTGGTCTCAATCGCCAGACGGTAAATGCCGCTATCCGGCTTGCGCAGTCCGACGAAGCAGGAACTGACAAACAGCCGGAAGATTTCCCGCAAGCCGTACTCCTCAATGCGGTGCAAGTTCAATTCGCGGGACTCGTTGTTGATCGTGCCCATGAAGTATTTGCCGGAATTGGCGAGGGCGCGCGCGAAGGCGAGAACTTCCGGAATCGGCTGCGACAGCGAGAACATGTAATCCCGAAACTCGTCGCGGGTGAAGGGACGGTCGCGGTAAAACACAGTGCGGTCTAAGTATTCTTCGAGCGAGATCTTGCCACGCTCAAACGACGAGACCACCATCTCGTGCCGCGAGTGAAACTCTTCTTCGTCGAGACGAAAGTGTTCAAGCGCCGCGATGCGCTGGGTATGGTCCCAGGCATTGCTGAGCAGCACTCCCCCAACGTCCCAAAAGATGGCATGAATTTCCGGCACGAGTAAATCCTCCATTACCTCTTGTCATTTTGTCATTCCGAACCGTTCCTTAACTCCTGTCATTCCGAACCGTTCTTGGGTGAGGAATCTGCTTTCCTTTCGCATGCCTCGAATGTTCCTCTCCGTTCAAGAGTGTAGATCAATCAGCCCCCGGCGTTTTTGACTTCTCCACCTCACGGGTGGCCGACGCGAGGCACTTAAAGTAGCCGCTAACTCCTTTCTTTCATCGTACTTACGATTAAGTCGTTCAAAAGCAATGACTTAAGCGCTCGCAATCTTGTGGCAACCGCCCGAGATCCAGCCAACAGACGTTTGTAAGCTCAAAGCTATCCACCGTCAGGTGCCGATATTTCGGCACCTCCGCAACCAACAGCAGAATAAGCGCTTAATATCCGCGTATAGCTGGTAGTGAATGCATAATCTTTGGCGTAATGTTCCAGTCGGAACATAACGCACTTATGTTCCAACTGGAACATTCACGCACAATGTTCCGACTGGAACATTCAAGCACTTGTCCTAGCGTTTGTAGATGGTGGTGTCGGGGTGATAGTTGCGCCAGTCGAACCAGTAATCTTTCAGCGCGGGGATGCGGTCGAGGCATTTTCCTTGCGCGGGGCCGGAGGTGGCGCAGCCCTGGAAGTTCCACTGGCTGTTGGTGAGTGTGTCGAGGAGCGTCCAGTCTTTTTTGTCGGTTGAGGCATCGGCCTGGCTGTTGGACTGAAGAAAGAATTCGGCGTCGTGGCTGTCGATGCGGCTGACGAAGACGCGGAAGGATTTGCCGTCGGGGCCGAGGACTAGAAGCAGCGGTGTGCCGTTGACGCGATCAAGAACGGGAGACTGCTTGGCGAAAGTTTCCCAGGGATAGGCGCGAGCGGCTCCGGCGATCGTGAGTCCGATGACTACATCGCGCGACTTCAGCTCGGTGCTCGGAAAGCTAATGACGACCGGCAGCTTGGCTACGTCGGGCTCCCAGTTGCTGTCGTACTCTTTTGTGTATTTGGCTACGGGGGCTAGCACCTGGCCGGAGGGGGATTCGGTTCTCCACTCGCCGAAGGTTAGTTCGTCGCTGAGGACGAGCTCGAGCGCCGCGCCTTGCAGGGGGCCGTAGATGGCCTTGCCGGTGATCTGCTGCCACCAGGTTCCAGTTTCCTTATCNNACGCCCGCGACCACATCGTTGAGGACGTGATGATAGGCCATCTGGCTGATGGGATAGGCGCGGGCGTCGCTGCCGAGGCGGACGGCCATGATCATTTCTTTGGGATCGAGCTTGCTCTCGGATTGCGCGATGAACTGCGCGCCGGCGATGGGATGGAACATCCACTCAAAGTAATTGAGGCGCGCCATGACCGTCGAGAAGGTGACGACGAGTAGAGCGAGCACGAGGAGAGCCTTGCGCCAGCGGCCCACGATTCTCCATAGCGCGAAGGCGAAAACGAAACTGGCAAGGGTTGCGATCAGCGTGCCGAGAGGAGCGCGCTGGCGCAAAGCCATTGCAAGCAAGAGCGCGTGCGGCGCCTGGTGTCGGAAGGGACGAATGATGAAGGCAGGAATAAAGAAAAGGGCGATGGCTGCGAGGGCGCAGACGAAGAATAGAGTCCAGAGCCAGCGTGAGATTCGGGGTTCGGTTTGTTGGCGATCCATTTTGTGGTGAGCAGCCGGTTGACTCTGGAGTTGCGGCGGGGTTGGCGAAGATGCGCTCATGGATTGGATATGTGAATGCGGAACGATTCTAACCCGTGGCGATACGAGAAAGAGTCCGCCCAGGGCGGACTAGTATAAAAAAATGAAGACCCCGGCCAATCGGATCGGCCCAGAAAGTGGCTTGCAGGCTGCCCCAGGCTTGCGCGGCGACCGACAGGACTTGTCCCTCCGACACTTACAAGACAAACAGGTTCCACAGGAGGACAGGGGCGGCGATATGACCCTAGTAACTTGCTGGAGGAACTGGGGTGACCCTAGGATGATAGGCAGGTATGACTCTCTCATCGTTATTGGTGTGCGTGGACGAGGCTGCGGTGCAAATGCTGCGCCGCGTTCTGGAAGAACTAGGGATTCAGGTGGAGCTGTGTCCGGACGCGGTGCGCGCGACGGTGAGGCTGGCGCAGGACCGTTTTGACCTGCTCATTGTCGATTGCGGAGAGAAGTCGGACGTGGTTGCCATATTGCGGGAGTGCCGTTCTTCGCGAGCCAACGAGTCGACCCTGGCGGTGGTGGTGGCGGAGCAGGATGACATCCGGGAGATGTTTTCCCTCGGGGTCAACTTCGTACTGTACAAGCCATTGTCCTACGAGCGGGTGATGAGCAGCCTGCGGGCGGCGCACGCCGTGCTGTACCGGGACAAGCGCGGCAAGGCCAGGGCTCCGGTACACACTCAAGCGACGATCGACTATGCGGGCGGGGAACAGGAGAAGGCGACGCTGGTGGATCTGTCGGATGATGGAATGGCGGTAAATTTCGGGAAGAGGTTGCCGCCGGCCAGCAAAGTTTATTTTCAGTTTCAGTTGCCAGGGCAGACGGCGCGGGTGCGGCTCTCTGGGCAAGTGGTGTGGCAGGATTGGAACGGGCGCGCGGGGGTCCAGTTTGCGGATGTGCCGCAAACTTCGCGGCGGGTTCTGCACGAGTGGTTGCAAAAGAACCTGGCCGATGCAACGAAGCGGGAGTTGGCTGCTGAAGCGGTGGAAGTGGAGCACTCCATCGGGCCGAGTGAAAGTTCGGCAGAGGTGGACCGCCATCACGCTGCGAACCAGAACGCGGCGAAGCAGGAAGTGCAGGGCCGCGACGAGAAAGCCAGGGTTCGACTGCGCGCGGAGCCGAACAATCGCCGTGGACAAACCCGATATGCCTGCCGTTTGGGAGCAGAGGTATATCAGCAGGGCAGCGCGGTACGGAACTACTGTCATCTGAGCGATCTGAGCCCCGGCGGATGCTACCTGGAAATGCCTTTGGCTTTTCCCACGGGCACCGCGGTGGAGATCACGGTGCGCACGCAAGAGATGAAGTTGCGGTTGAGCGGCTCAGTGAAGGCCTCGCATCCCGGGTACGGGATGGGCGTCTCGTTCACCTTGAGCAGCAAGGACGAACGCCAAGGGGTACAGCAGTTGATTGATTTTGTGGCAGCCGCGGCCGAGAGTTCCAGCTAGAGAGGCGGTTCTCAGTTCTCTGTTCCCAGCTTTCAGTACAAGCCGACAGCGCTGCTCCCGCTTTAACTTCACCCTGCGAGATTAATCCTTTGTGCCGTCATATTGCCCCTGCAGTTGTAATCGGGCTGAGAAAATCAACAGCAGGTTCCTCACCGGGCTTTCGGCCCGGTTCGGAATGACAAAGGTTAATTTGACAGCTAAGGTCGGGCCTTCGGCCCTGGACAGCCGAGGGCGGCTGTCCCCACATGGGTTGTGGTGGCTACTTCTTCGGGGTTTCTTCGGCTACGGCCTTCTTGAAATAGTCCAGCGACATTCGCAGTCCTTCTTCGAGTTGAATCTTCGGTTCCCAGCCTAGCAACTGGCGGGCTTTGGTGATGTCGGGGCGGCGCTGCTTGGGATCGTCTTGGGGCAGAGGCTCGTAGCTGATCTTGCTTTTCGATCCGGTCACTTTTAATACGTGTTGGGCGCACTCGAGAATTGTGAACTCGTTGGGATTGCCGATGTTTACCGGCAGATGTTCTGAGGATTTCGATAAACGGATGAAGCCGTCGATCTCGTCGCTGACATAGCAGAAGCTGCGAGTCTGGCTGCCGTCGCCATAGACAGTGAGGTTTTCGCCGCGCAGCGCCTGCTTCATGAAATTGGGGACGACGCGGCCGTCGTTGAGTTGCATGCGCGGGCCGTAGGTGTTGAAGATGCGGACGATGCGCGTGTCCACCTTGTGATAGCGGTGGTAGGCCATGGTGACGGCTTCGGTGAAACGCTTGGCTTCGTCGTAGACCGAACGCGGGCCGATGGAATTCACGTTGCCCCNNCGAGCGGATCGCCGTAGCACTCTGAGGTGGACGACACGAGATACTTTGCGCTGTACTTGAGCGCGACCTCGAGAGCGTGAAAGGTGCCGAGGGATCCGACCTTCAGTGTGGGGATGCCGTGGAGCGTGTAATCGACCGGGCTGGCGGGGCTGGCGAAGTGGAAGACGTAACCGACAGGGCCGACGTCGAAGGGTTCGCAGATGTCTTTTTCTATTAATTCAAACCGAGAGTCATTCGTGAGGTGGGCAAGGTTCGCGCGGCGGCCGGTGAGCAGGTTGTCGACGACAACCACACTCCAGCCTTCACCGAGCAGGGCGTCGCAGAGATGGGATCCGAGGAAACCGGCACCACCGGTGACCAGGGCGCGTTGGGGGCTCATGCTTTGCTGGTGCCGTTCTTTACTGTGGCGTTCGAGACTGTGGCGTTCGAGATTGCGGTATTCAAGGCGGCGGGCACGCCCTCAGGATGAGAAGCCGCGCGTCCGACGCTGTAATAGGTGAAGCCGTGCGCCGCCATTACCTCGGGATCATACAGGTTGCGGCCATCGATCACGATGGGGTACTTGAGTTCCTGGTGGAGGCGACGGAGATCGAGGTTGGCAAACTCTTCCCACTCGGTGAGGATCAGCAGGGCGTCAGCGCCGTGGGCAGCTTCATAGGAAGAACTGGCGAACTTAATGCCGGAGTTCATGATTTCCTGCGTGCGCTCCATGGCGGCGGGATCGTAGGCCGTGATCTTGCAGCCCTCCTGCAAGAGAGCCTGCACCAGAAAAAGAGCGGGCGATTCGCGAATGTCGTCGGTGCCGCCCTTGAAGGCGAGGCCGAGGACGCCGAGATGTTTGCCGCGGAGGGTCCACAGGGCGCTGCGCACTTTGCGGAGGAAGCGTTCACGCTGGTCCTCGTTGATGCGCATGACTTCGTCGAGCAGGCGGAAATCGTATCCACACTCGCGGGCGACGGCGCGGAAGGCCATCACGTCTTTGGGAAAGCAGGACCCGCCGTAGCCGATGCCGGGATTCAGGAAGCGCGGGCCAATGCGGGAGTCGGTGCCGACGCCGTGGCAGACCTGATTCACGTCGGCGCCCACGGTTTCGCAGATGGACGCGACTGCGTTGATGAAAGAAATCTTCATGGCGAGAAACGCGTTGGAGGCGTGCTTGATGAGTTCCGCGCTCTTGGTGCTGGTGACAATGATGGGAGCGGGGGTGGAAGCGCGGTCGGGTTGTGGAATGGCGTTGGGGTTCCGGTAGTAGCTGCCGCTGGTGA
>PLKR01000490.1:0-5239 GCA_003140655.1 Acidobacteriaceae bacterium
CCTCGCCGCTGGCCGCTGAGGCGCTTTATCGCGCGGCGGATATTCGCTGGCAAGTCGAGAGGTCCGACGTGATGACGCGGCCTTCCGCGCGCGAGCGCCAATCCTATATGCGCGGGCAAATGCAGGAAGACTGGATGAAGCTGGTGATCAAGAAATATCCCGGCACCAAGTGGGCCGACCTGGCCGCTTTTCGCATGATCGAAAACAAGCTCTGCGGCGAATGGGAGGGCCTATCGAAATGTCCGGACAAAGAAGCCGATCTCTACGAGAACTATGCCAAGGAGCATCCGCAATCTCCGGCCGCGCCGGAAGCGTTGTATAACGCGGCCTGGCGCCGCTCCGTACTGATCGAGATGTACACGACAGAGCCCAACCAGAAGAAAGCCGCGGAATCCAAAGACCGCGCCCTGGCGCTGGCGCAGAAGATTGTCAGCCAGTATGGACAAAGCGATTGGGCCTTGCGCGCCGAGCGACTGATCTTTTACATCCAGCAGGGCGTACCAACCTTCGGCAACGCCAGTGACTGAGCAAACCGCGAGAATGCGGAGCAATTTTCCAGCAACCTCCTCGCAAAGTTTTTCTGAGATACTGTTCTCTTACTCTTGGAGGGTGATTGAACGACTACTTGCTGTCGCTGGTCTTGGGGATTGTGGAAGGTCTCACGGAATTTTTGCCGGTCAGTTCGACCGCGCACCTGAGGCTTTCCGAGGCGCTGCTGCACATTAGCCTGTCGGACGGCTACTGGAAGATGTACTCCATTGTCATCCAACTGGGCGCAATCCTTTGCCTGCCAGTGTATTTCCGCAGCCGCATCGCGACGTTCCTTTCTACCTTTCCGCGCGGCGAGCGCGGCGACCGGACGCCGCTCACGCACCCTCTAGGATTAGTTACCGTCGCGTTTGTGGTTACGGCCATTCCTTCATTTCTTCTGACCAAGGTCATCGGCAAGCACCTGGAGAATTTGTACATCATCGGCTGGTCGTTGCTGATCGGCGGAATCATCATGTGGATCGTCGACGCGATGAATGCCAAGTCGGAGGCCGCGGGACCGTCGGCGGGTGGAGGCCGCATCCACACCTGGAAGATGGAGAATATGAGTCTGGGACAAGCCGTGTGGATCGGTTTCTGCCAGATCTTCTCGGGAGTATTTCCGGGAACGTCGCGCTCCATGTCAACCATCGCAGCTGGTCAGGTTGCCGGGATGTCGCGCGCCTCAGCTCTCGAATTCTCATTCTTCGTGTCCATCCCGACGATGGTTGCGGCTACGGGATACACGCTGTTCAAGTCGGTCATGGGCAAGGGCGAGAATCCGATTGGGGTTTCGCAGATCGATGCCCATGGATGGATCGTGCTGGCCATCGGCTTCGTGGTTTCCTACATCGTGGCGTATGCCTCTGTAGCATGGTTCATGGCCTATGTGCGCAAGCGCGGCTTTGCGCCGTTTGCGGTCTACCGCATCATCGTCGGAGCGCTTGTGCTGGCGTTCGCGGCGAGACTGGCGGGGTGAAAGCCCCTGGGGAGAACGGGCTCTGGCAAAAGAAACGCCACGCCTGATCGGGAAAGGGAGTGATACAACGCCGTCCGTTCTATGACTGGCCCGGGCAAAGCGGAAGGCATGTTCTTGGCGCCCGCCACTGGTGGCGCTATGTTTCAAGCCTTCTGCCGGGGATTTTTCCTTTGTTATTGCCGGCTGACGGTTGAAGGGCAGCAGCACCTGCCGGCTTCTCCATTCATCCTCTGCAGCAATCACACGAGCCATATCGACAGTGCAGTTCTGATGACCGCTTCGGGCCTTCCTTTTTCCACATTCGCGATGCTCGGGGCAAGCGATTATTTCTTTGACTCCCGGAGGGTAAAATTCGTAGTCTCTCGATTCATGAACGTCATCCCTATCGATCGCCATGCGCAACACAACTCGCTGCGGCGGAGTTTGGCAATGTGCGATAAATTTCTGCGACGGACGCGGGGCAATCTGATCCTTTATCCTGAAGGTACGCGCTCCAATAGAGGAGAGATGCAGGCATTCAAGAAGGGTGCAGGGCTGTTTGCCGTGGAACTTGGGGTGCCGGTCGTGCCTGCCTATATCGACGGCGCTCATAATATTTTGGCAAAGGGGAAACTCATGCCGCGGCCGGGAACTGTTACGGTCCGCTTCGGGGAGCCGCTTCGGTTCGCATCGAATCCGTCCGATCCTCAGCTCGGGCGCGGGCTTCGGAAGGCGGCTGTGGAATTGCTCGAACAGCGCATCCGCGGGCTGAGCCAGAAGCCTTCCGCCGAAGACTGCGGAGAATTGATGCGCGGGCCTGCGCGGGTTCATGAACGCTAGTGCGATTCTTACCTTCGAGAAAGCTATGCACGCGGCCAAGCACATGAAATGGTGGGGGTGGGGAGATGAAGCGGTCAGCTTCGACTCGAATGCCCATCCCGGTCTGTGGCCCTATGCCAAAGCGCAACTCGAGGTGGAAACAGACGAGGTAGATACGGCACCCGTGCCGATCGAAGCTGTGCGGTTGTGCGAGGCAATTCGTCATGATGGTTTTTTGGCTGAACTGCGCCGGTGGATGCGCGCCGATCAAATCTTCGATAGCCGCCGGGAGCGTGTGATCCACGCATACGGCAAGGGCTTCCGCGACTTGTTTCGAATGCGTCGGGGCATGGCTGAAGGTGCTCCTGACCTGGTGCTTTATCCCGAAAATGAAAACGATGTGTTAATGACGTTGCGGGCTGCCGTGCGCCACGATGTCGTGGTCATTCCATTCGGGGGCGGTTCGAATATCGCTGGCTGTCTGGAGCGAAGCGAAAGCCGCCGCATGGTGGTGTCACTCGATATGCGGCGCATGCGGCGCGTGCTCGCAGTGGATGCAGAGTCCTTTACGGCGCGCATCGAGGCCGGCGCCTTTGGTCCCGATCTGGAAGAGCAATTGAATGGATACGGCCTGACACTCGGTCACTTTCCAGATTCCTTCTTGCACTCCACACTCGGCGGGTGGATCGCCACCCGGTCGGCCGGAATGCAGAGCGACAAGTACGGCAAGATCGAGGATATGGTAATCGCACTGCGAATGGTCACGCCGCTGGGTGTGCTGGCGACGCGAACCGTGCCCAAGTCCTCGAACGGCATCGATGTCAATCATCTGTGCATCGGCAGTGAGGGAACTCTGGGAGTGATTACGGAAGCGACGATGCGAGTGCATCCCCGGCCCGAGTCGCGTCGTACTCACGGCTACCTGTTTATGGAGTTCGAAGCCGGCATCGAAGCCATGCATGAATGCGTGCGACAAGAGTGCGTACCTTCAATGTTGCGCCTTAGCGACCCCGACAAGACGGCACTGTCGCTGGCATTCAAACCGGCTTCGTCGCGGCTCTCACAGGCGGCAAGCAAAGTTATGAAGGGTTACCTCAGGGCGAAGGGTTTCGATTTCGCGCGAGCCTGCCTTATGCTCACCACTTTCGAGGGCAGCAAGGCCGGTGCCGCCCGCCAGCACAGTCAAGTAAACGCCATCTACAGCCGCTTCGGCGCCGTGGACCTTGGTCCGAGTTCGGGGAAGTCTTTCGAATCGACCAAGTATGATTTTCCGCACATACGTGATTTTCTCCTGGATCGCGGCATCACCTCNNGCCCTACGCGCCGCGATTTCTGAAAGCGGGGTCAGGCCCTGGGTTGGATGTCATATCAGCCACACCTATCACTGCGGGGCAAGCCTCTACCTGACCTTCGCCTGCAGGCAGCAGGATGGGCGCGAGATGCAACAGTACCTGCATGCGAAACGAGCTGCCCAGCAGACGTTCATGGATCACGGCGCCACTCTATCGCACCACCATGCCGTCGGCACCGAACATCTGCCGTGGCTCACCGATGACATTTCGCCCCTGGGTGTGCTGGCTGTAGCCGCAATTAAGGCGGGACTCGACCCGGACAACATCATGAACCCGGGACGGTTGCGTCCTTCTGCGGTACCTTTCGAGGAGTGGTTGAGAATCGGAAGCGACGCTACGACGCCCGCTAAGCTTTAATATCATGGCCGGTTCTGTCGGCAGGAAGCTAACTGTACACTCCAGGCGAATTCCGGCATTGCCGCAGCAGCCGCTTCTTGGCATAATAATGAGGCTCTGGCCGATTTGCGCCACGGGGTTGTCTTATATCCGTGGGAACAACGGCCCTCATGCGTTTTCTGGCAAGCATTTTTGTCCCCACGGGCAATCGGCGGCTGAATGAGCTGATCGGGCTCCTGTTGTGCGTCTCTGCGCTCCTCCTCTTCCTCGCGCTGGCTTCGTATTCGCCGCTCGATCCTTCGCTGAACAGCGCCTCGGTGCTGACCGGAACCCACGTCGCCCGCAACTGGATCGGCGTGGTCGGAGCGCTCATCTCAGACCTGACTCTGCAGTTTTTCGGGATCGGAGCGTTTCTGCTGCCGGTCTTTCCTGCTTCGCTTGGAATCCGCTGGTTTGCTTCGCGGAAGGTTCAATCTCCGGTGGCGAAGAGCCTCGGAGGAATCTGGCTGGTGGTCTTCATCCCCGCGCTGCTGGCGCTGCTGCCTGGGCATTGGCGCTGGCTGAACGCGATGCCGATCGAGGGGCTGCTGGGACGGGTTGTGGGCGATTTGCTAATCCACTACTTGAACGTGGCGGGAGCGTACATCGTGTGTGCCAGCGTGCTGGCGGTCGCACTCTATCTCTCGACGGCATTCTCGTTTTCAGCGATTCAACTGTGGGCCCCGACGCGGTTTGCGTTTGTGACCGCGCTGTGGAACCGCTACCAGGATTGGCAGGAAGACCGCACAAAAAAGCGGCAACAGAGGGAACTGGATAAGCGGCGGATTTCGAAGCCGGTGGTAAAGACGCAGTTAAGTCCATCGCGGCAGGTGGTTGAGCCCATTGCAGCGACAAGGGCTTCTGCAGAACCTCGCCGTACGGGCATCGAGCGCATGCTGGGGCCTGAGTCTACGGAAGATGCGCCGAGCAGGCCGGCGACGGGCGGAATTCTGTCTGAGTCTTTGGTTGGAGCCGAAGCCGCGATTGACCCCGAAGTGACGAAGCGTGGCGACAGCGATCACAAACCGAAGACGACGATGCCTCGGATTGCGGGCGGCTACAAGCTGCCTTCGAGCAGCTTGCTGCAGCGTCCTGATGAACAGCAGGTTGTGGATGCCGACGAACTGAAATTGCTGGCGCAGGTGCTCACCGAAAAGTATGCCGAGTTTGACGTACACGGACAGATCACGCAGATCAATCCTGGGCC
>PLKR01000490.1:5269-13486 GCA_003140655.1 Acidobacteriaceae bacterium
ATAGAGCGCATGGCTGGGAAGTCGACCGTGGGCATTCAGGTACCAAACCGCCAGCGCGAGATCATCTGGCTGCGGGAGAACATCGAGTCGCAGGAATTCATGGGCTCTAAATCCAAGCTGACAATGGCGCTGGGCAAGGACATAAATGGGCGCATCGTCACAGCCGATCTCAATGGCATGCCCCACCTGCTGATTGCCGGGTCGACGGGTTCGGGCAAGAGCGTGGCCATCAATGCTTTCATCATGTCGATTCTGTACAAGGCGACGCCGGAGCAGGTGCGGCTGATTCTGGTGGATCCGAAGCGGCTGGAACTGGGCAACTACGAAGGCGTGCCGCACCTGTATACGCCGATCATCACCGAACCGAAGCTGGCGGCGAATGCGCTGCGCAACGCGGTGCGCGAGATGGAACGGCGGCTGAAGCTGCTGGCCGCCAAGGGCGTAAGGAATATCGACCAGTACAACCGCCTGTTTGACAACGGTGGCACGCCCAGCCTGTTTGAAGAGGATTCCGACGATAAGCCGATTCCTTACATCGTGATCATCATCGACGAATTAGCCGACTTGATGATGCTCGATTCGAGCAACGTGGAAGAATCGATCACACGCCTGGCACAGATGGCCCGAGCGGTGGGCATTCACCTGGTGCTGGCAACGCAGCGCCCGTCGGTGGACGTGATTACGGGACTGATCAAGGCGAACTTTCCGGCGCGCATTTCTTTTCGGGTGGCGACCAAGGTGGATTCGCGCACCATTCTTGACGCCAACGGAGCGGAGGCGCTGCTGGGCAAGGGCGACATGCTCTACCTGCCTTCGGGATCGGCGCGGGTGCATCGGCTGCATGCGCCGCTAGTCACGGAAAGAGAGATCTCGGCGGTAGTCGAATTCTGGAAGCAGCAAGGCTCGGCGGAATACCAGCAGCAATTCCTCGAAGTCCCGAAAGACGAACGCGAGCCCGGCAGCGGCGGCGTTGAGGGATCGGNNCTGCTGCAACGGCGGCTGCGCATCGGTTACGGGCGCGCGGCCCACCTGATCGATCTGATGGAGAACGATGGGATTGTGGGCGCGGCGGATGGTCCGAAGCCGCGGGAAGTGCTGAAACGCCCCGACTGGATTTCTGAGATTGAAGAAACGATGCGGTAGGCCTCATAGAGTGCGGCATGCCTAAACGCAATCTCCGCGTGCTGAAGTGGCTTGGAACTACACCGGCTATCGCAGTCTGCACCTCATGCAATTGCGAATTCAAGGTTCCNNCTTGAAGTGTTGAAACGTGTGGGCGGGGCTGCGGAAAACCTTAAGCTTCAATTTGCGCGGCACCAATGCGGACCAGGCGAAAGCGCTGCCGGAGGCTAGAAGCCACCTCATAAATATTCAACGGCCGGAGGCCAGCGTACCTCAGGAGCTGAAGCCCGCGCATTTATGGGATCTTAGCGGCGCGGCTGAGCCGCGCCCTTTCAAAGCGCTTAGGAGATAGCCTCCAGGAGGCTTGGTTCCGACCCCAGCGCCCACTACGGGCCGAAGCTGAACTTTACTGCTTCCACCGTTTCTCTGGGCGCGGGCTGGTACTTCCACTTCATGACCGCGCGTGCCAGGGCAGCTGCGAGCAGAGGGTGGCCGCCGAGGATCTTCACTTCCTTCACCGTTCCATCCGGCTTCACCAGCACCTGCACCTGCACCGTTCCCGTCAATTTCATCCGCTCCGCGATGGCGGGGTACTCGGGGGGAACGCTGCGCTCCAGCCGCCTCGCCGCTTCAACCGGCGAGGGCGAGTTGGACGCCATCGTGGGGGGAGACCCGTAGCCAGCTTTGGCCAGCGCCAGAATTTTCGAGCTGAAATGTATCTCCGAACGGTCCAGCGCGTCAGGATTGACTTCAAAACGGATGCTTCCATGTTCCCTGACCAGATTGATCATGCCACCCTGTCGCAGAAAGGACTCGTCCTCACCCACCAAAAGCACGCCCGCTTGCGCCAGCCCCTCGATGGCGGCCTGGGTATGCTTCCTCTCGGACGCGCGAAAGAACACGATATGGCATGACTTCATTTCCTTTTCAGAGCTTATGGGTTCGACCACCAACACATGGGTGCCGACGATTTTTCCGGCGACGACGGCCTTCAAGACATCAAGAAAGTCTGCATGCCCGCCGCTAACTCCGATCACCAGAGGTGACGGACCATCCGGCAAAGCGTGGCTGGGCCACTCAGCCAGTTTTGCGAAATTGAAGAGATATGCCGCCTTGACCTGGTCTTCCGTAGCATTCTGCTGCCCCAGTGCCAGAAGTTGGAGCGCGAAAAGGGCAAGGCCAAACCCGAGAGCGGCCCGGAGCCATGGCCGCCAGTGCCACGATTCGTCCTTGCTCGAGAAGTACATTCTGCGCTTCAAAACCTGCCCGTGAGTTTGATTCGGAAGTTTCTTCCGTCCTGTTGAATGCTATCTTCCGGGTCCTCCGGGCGGCCGGGGTCGAAATACTTCTTGTTGAAGACGTTATAGACGCTGGCGGATAAATCCAGGTGCTTCCCCAGTGTGTGCCCCAGCAAGGTGAAATTGAGAACGGAGAAGCCACTGACCGTGTTTCCCGCCAAAGTCTGAACCGAGCTGGTGTACTGTGCGTCCAAGCTGGCGAATAGCCGCTGCTGCACCACGGGGTAGCTCAGGTCGAGCTTGCCCAGATGCTGCGGAGAGTTGGTAAGAGGCTGATGGGTTACGGGCTGTTCGGCATCCACATAACTGTAGCTGGCCCTGCCTTGCAGACCATCGGCCAAGTGGCCGTCCAACTCAACTTCTACGCCGGTGGCATCCGCTTTAAGGGAATTCTCGTACACGGCATGACCGTTGCCCTGAGTCTCGAGCGAGATCAAATCATCGATCCAGTTGCGGAAAACGCTGGCCGATAGCGTGAAATGTGGTCCAAATCCCTGCTCCACAATCCCTTCGAGAGTGTGGATTTTCTCCGGCCCGAGATGCAGGTTGTCGTCGTAGAATGACCCGAAGTCTGGTGTGATTTCGTAGGGTTCGGGGGCACGGAAGGCTGTACCGTAAAGCAACTTCAAAGCGGTTGGGTGGAAGAGATGGTAGATCAGCCCCAGACGCGGATTGCTAGTCCCGCCAAAATCGGAATAATGATCGTAGCGAAGCCCGGCGCTCAAGGTCAGGTTATGAGTAATGGCGAACTCATCCTGGGCGTAGAGCGCCCAGATCGCCGAGTTCTCAGGGTCCGCCGTAAAGACGTTTTCGAAGAGGTTTCCCTGATCCTGCCGTAAGTTATCCGTTATCTCGGTGCCCAGCGTGATTCTGTGTTTACCGAGCAGGGTTCCGCTCAATTTTGCCTCGCCATCCCACCAGTTCCCCCGGAACGAGTAGGTATCGACCGCGGTCGATCCGTCCGGCAGTCCGGTCGAGAACACAACCGGCCCTTGCAGGCGGGTTTGGTCATAAGACGTCCGAGCCGTCAGGTCCCATTTCTCCCCAACCGAATGCTGGTAGCTGAGATCGAGGTATTGGTGGTAGTCGAGATTGAGAGTGCGAGGGTCGTTGAACACTGCGCCGAAGTATCCCGTAGGCACTCCCTTATCGCGCGCGCTGAACAAGCCTTGCAGGGTGAATCCACGGAAACTGATGGCGGCCAGGATGTGCTGAAAGCTTTCGTAGTCCGTGTTTCGCGTAATTCCGTAGTTCGTGGCTGGACTGTCGAACTGGGGAAAAAATAGAGTTGGCCCACGGCTGTTGTAGAACGTACCGGAGAGCAGGATGTCGACACCCTTGTACTGACCGCCATAACTGGCCCTGCCCTCGTAGGTCCCAAAACTGGCTGGCGCAAAGGAGAATTCCACGCCCTTCAGTTGCGCCGGCTTGCGGGTAATGACATTGATCACAGCGAGAAAGGCCTGGGCGCCGTAGAGCGAAGAACTGGGCCCGCGGATGATTTCCACGCGATCGATCAGATCCAAATCAACCAGGAACTCCGGGCCAATCAATCCGTCGCCGAGAACGTTATCGTTGATCCGGTGACCGTCGATCAACAGCAGGATGCTGCTGTTCCAGCTTCCCAGGCGTCCGAAGCCGCGCACCCCAATGAAAGTGTAATCGCGGTCGTAGTTGATGTAGAACCCGCGCACGCTCTCCAGAATATCGGCGAGGCTGCGATAACCAAATTTCTGAATTTCGTCAGCCGTGATTATCGTGACTGAGGAGGGCGCGTCGCTGGTGCTCTGCAAGTGCTTCGAGGCGCTGTAGACCTGGATGTTCCCCAGTTCTTCCAGGCTGGCTTCCCCGAGGTCCTTCGTTCCTTCCTGGGCGCCTGCGGGTGCGGCAAATAAAAGAAGCAGGATCAACCATGAGGTGGCGGGGATACGTAGGCTCGCTGGGGACGGGGAATGGCAAGGCGAACGTGTGACCCAATTCGTTCTGGCGACGATCATTGAGCCTCCCGAGACCGTCCTGTGCGCGAGCCCCGGCCTTGAAGCTGGCGCACAAGCCCTGCAGTCATCTTCGGCAGGACGCTGATTCTTCTCTAGTGCGTGTAGGGGGTTACTTTTGGGCTAAGACGGGCGCGGACATGGCGGCTGGCTCGGCGCGATTCCGCATTGCGCTTCAAGGAAGCCGACTTGAAAGTGGCTGGCGCGTCTCATGGGTTCGTGCGAGCGTTCTGCCCGCCTGGGGTAGAATCTCCGGCACACAGGAGTGTGCGATGAAAATTCTTACCGAATATCTAAAGTTCCATACCAAGACGCATCGGGCATATGTGCACATCACGCCTCAGGTGGAAGAAATCGTGCGCAAGAGCGGAGTCAAAGAGGGGATGGTTCTGGTCTCGGCCTTGCACATTACGGCGGGCGTATATGTAAACGACAATGAGAGCGGCCTAATCGAAGATATCGATCAGTGGCTGGAACACCTGGCTCCGTTTCGGAAGAACTACAAGCATCACGACACCGGGGAAGACAACGGCGATTCACATTTGAAGGCGTTGCTGATTCATCATGAGGTGATCGTGCCCATCACCGCCGGCAAACTTGATTTGGGGACATGGCAGCGAATCTTCTATGCCGAATTCGATGGTCAGCGCGACAAGCGAGTGATTGTGAAGGTAATGGGGGAGTGACAACAGTTGCCAGTTGCCAGTTTCCAGTTGCTGGTGGCCAGCGGTCAGTTCGGATTCGCAGTTTTTCGAGCAAGCAAAACTCGACATTTAGTGAGAAACTGAACGCCGACACCTAAAAACTGGCAACTGGCTACTGACCACTGGCCACTGCCTCGACTGGAGGATTAATGAGTGCTGACGAGCTTCAAGAACTACGGGAGCATGCGGAAAAAGCCAAGGAGGACCGTTCTCTGGCGGCCGTGTCGCTGACCATGGCAGTGCTGGCGGTATGCGTGGCGGTGGTGTCGCTGCTCGGGCACCGGGCGCACACGGAGGAAGTCGTGCTGCAGGCGAAGGCTTCCGATCGGTGGGCGTATTACCAGGCTAAGAATATTCGCCAGCACGAGGACGAGTTGTTCTCCGACCTGACTGCGGTGGTTGCCAGCAAGGACGCCGAAGGGATGGGCAAGTTCCGCGAAAAGGCTGGGCAGGAGGCGGAGCGTTACAAGCATGACAAGGGAGAGATCAAAGATGAGGCGGACAAGTTGGATGGGGAAGTCGTCATGGAAAGACGTCGCGCCGACCGGTATGACCTGGCAGAAGTGTTCCTGGAGATCGGGCTGGTGATTACCTCAATCACTCTGCTTTCCGGACGGCGAATCTTCTGGCACTTGGGGATTGTGCTGAGCGTGGTAGGTGTGGTGGTGGCCGTGATGGGGGCGATGGTGCACTGAGCTTCTCCGCAGGTTTCCCCAAGCCGTTAGGGGAGAAAGGCTTTCATGCAGAACAGGCTGCCGCCGGCCTTTTCGAACTCAGAGGTGTCGACGATGACGGGGGCGAGGCCTTCCTGACGGAGGATCGTTTCCAGGTGCGGCGTGATGTAGGGAGTGAGGTAGCTTCCGTTGGCTACGATGCCGTTGCCCATGAATCTGTGGGCCTCGCCGGTGGTGAGTTCGTGAACNNCAGAAACAAGTATCGAGGTGATAGCAGTAGGGGTCGACTAGACGAAGCGGGACAACCGGGATTCCCAATTTGGACATGGCTTCGCGAAATTTCTCGACGCCGGCCTGGGTCGAACGAAAACCGTAGCCAGCATAGATGCGAGACCAGTCCGGGTGCCAGAGGAGGTCGCCATGGCCTTCCAGATGGTCGGCGCCGAGATCGAGTTCGATGATCTTGAAACCGCGCTGGCGATACCATTCCACATAGAAAGGCACCTCGCGCCGCCGTGAAGCGTGCACCATGCGGCTGGGCACGATGAACTTGCCGATGCGTTCGTGAAAACCCACAAAGACCTGGTTGGCGGCGAAGACCATGTCTTCGAGTCCCGGAGCGGGAGCGATGGTTTCAACCTGGCATCCGGTTTGCTCGAGAGCGGAGCAAAGGGCTTGCCATTGCCGCTGGGCGTTCTCCTGATCCACCGAAGTGTTCGGCAACATGTAGGAGTTTTTGCGATCGACGACATCAAAGTAGGCCGGGGGACACAACAGCACATGCTTCGCCATTTCAGAAATGGTAGCGAGGTACGGGGCTTGAGGCAAGGCACGGAAGACGAGCGTTCGGCAAGTGCCGATGAGTCGGCACAAAGGAATGACGCTTGGGCGGGAACTGGTATCGAATTCAAGGAATCGACGCGGAGAAACTTCCACAGGGTCTGGAATCTCACATGCAGATCCTTGGAATCTGGCCGCTCTTGCGAGTCTCAGAACTAAACCTGACTCTTGGAAGTCCGAGGCGGAAAAGAGCCGTCCAGTGGAGGGCACGATGCTCAGCCGGTGTGCGAATCCGCAATGTTCGAGACCATTTCTTCGACTGCGCCAAGGCAAGCTGTTCCTGGTGGAAACGGAATGTGTGGCCAAGCCGGGAGATCTGACAGCCCCAGCCTCTCCTTCTCTGCGGCTACAGCCCCGGCGGGTGGAGCGGTACTGGCTGTGCGATCAGTGCGCGGAAGTTTGGACGCTGGTGCACGAACGGAAACAGGGGATCGTATTGGTGCCGTTGCGGCGGGCGCCGACTCGCGCCGGAGTGACAATGGCGGAAGAGTACAGAGAGTCTGCGTAGAACCAACACCAGATTCCCAGAATGGGCTAAGCGCCGCCGACCCGGCGATGCGGGGGGCGATATCCCATGCCCATGGAGATGTGCCGGGCCGAGTCCTTGAGCGCTTCGAGAATGCGTGGCATGGTGTGCGGACTGACTTGCTGCGTAGTGCCGCTCAAGCCCAGGGCCGCTTCGATGGAGCCGTGTTCATCAAGAATCGGGGCGCCGACGCAGCGCGCTCCCAGGTTATTCTCCTCATCGTCGACGGCGTAGCCCTGGGCGCGCACCTTTTCCAGTTCCTTGAGCAGACGCGGCAGGGTGGTAATGGTTTTGGGCGTGCGCTTTTCCATCCCGCTCTTGCGCAGAATCTCTTCCAGCTGCTCTTGGGGAATATGGGCGACAATCGCCTTGCCCACGCTGGTGGCATGCACCCGCATGCGGCGTCCAACCCAGGTGTCCATTCGGATAAAACCCTCAGGTTCAACTTTCTCGATGTAGACGGCTTCCGGTCCATCCAGAACGGCTAAATGACAGGTGAGGCCGGTCTGGTGCGTGAGGTGGCGCATGATGGGCAGGGCGACTCCGCGAACATCCCGCCCGCCTAGCGCTCCCCGGCTCAGGCTAAGGATCTTCAGACCTACCCGGTACTTTCCAGACTCGGCATCGCGAGTCAAATAGCCCTGAGTCTCCAGGGTGCGCAGGATGTAACTGGCCGAACTCTTTGGAATGTTGAGTTTACGGCTCATTTCGGCGTTGCTCAGGCCATCGGGCTCCTGAGCGACGGCTTCCAGCATGGCTAGAGCGCGTTCCACGGCGGCGGATGGAGAATCGGACGAAGCCGGCATATATGTATAAAGGGTACCGCAAAAAATTTAAGTTGGCCAATTAAATGAATGTATGTTCACCCTATTGAACAACAGCCTTGACCGGGCACGGGCTCTGCCATACGCTTCGCCAGTATGATGAATTGATGTTCACCATATTGAACATCCAAATTCACTGGAGAAAACGCCAATGCCCGCCAAGGAAAACGGAACCAGGAACGCGACCCACTCCCCGATCAGCGCAGAGAAGGTGATGAGCGGAGAAGAGAAGACG
>PLKR01000576.1 GCA_003140655.1 Acidobacteriaceae bacterium
CTTCCCGCGGCAAAAATTTCGCTGGATATCAACTTCGATGCCTTGGGGCCCATCGGCGTCCCGGAAGAAGTGGAAGTAAGCGGTGCGGAGCGCACGACGTTCTATCCCGCAGTGGAAGCTACCGCCAAAGAATTTGGCTTGGCTATCCGGCCCGATGCGCGGCCGCAGGCCGGGCACTACTACCGTTCGGATCATTTCAGCTTGGCGCGCGTTGGCATCCCCTCGTTCTCGGTGAGCGAAGGCCAGAAGTTTGTTGGCCACGACGCGGCCTGGGGTGAAGCGCAGGCCAGCGACTACGTGGAGCACCACTATCATCAGCCCAGCGACGTATATCACGCCGAGTGGAATTTCACCGGACTCGCGAAAATGACGCAGTTCGGTTTTATGTTGGGTTCAAAAGCCGCGTCGCAACCGGCCGAAGTGCAGTGCCTCCCGGGCGACGAATTCGAGGCCGCCCGTAAAATAAATCGCCCGTAAGCGATTCGTGTGGCGCGGGGCGTTTGGGGTTGCGCCCCGAGGCTTTTATCCAGCGTTAGCAACGGCCGCAAGGCCGCAGGCTTCGCCTTGCGCTACACCCGCGCACAACCTACCGCGGCCAAACCCCTGCGGTGAACGACCGTATCGTATTGAATCCCAATTTCTCGTATAACTCCACCGCCGTGCGATTTTCCGCCGTTACCGTCAGCGTCAATTCCTTGAATCTTTGCGCCCGCAGCGCTTCCGTAGAAGCCTGCATCAGCATTCGTCCGATTCCATGGCCCTGATACCCAGGCTGCACGCATATCTGCGTCGTATGTCCCACCCCGGGACAAACCTCGCTCGTCAGCACCGTGGCCACCAATTCGTCGCTTCCCGGCTGATGCAGCACAAACGACGCCCCGGCCACAAAATTTCCGCAGCCAGGCAGCAAAATAATATTTTTCAGAAAGCGCAACGCTCCGGCCCGGCTGCGGTATTGATCGTTGATTTCACCATCGACGTGATTTGCATACGAAAGATAAATCAACTTCGCGCAAGGCTCGAAATAGCGGTCGTTCCAGCGCGACAAGCGCATCCCCGCGGGCGGGTTCGGGACCACCGGCTTGCTCTTGGCCAAATCCAGCAGCATGAATTGCCGGGTGTACAGCCGAAATCCCTGATCCCGTAGCGGCTCGTCCACAGGTCCGCTGAACGGCATAAGTTGTGCCTCGATGCGCTCCAGGTGCGGAATCGCGCGCATGCCGTACAGCATCTCGTCTAGCAACCTCCGGCCAATGGTTTCTTGCTCGTACTTGGCGGAGACGTACAGTCCCCCAATCAAACCCTTTTGCTCTTCCATCACGTAGAAGCTATAACCGGCGGCTGTACCGTTCTCAAACGCCACGCAGCCCGAAAGCGCGTGTGCATCCAGAAAACGCTTAATCAATTCCAACGCCCCGCGATAGTCCCAATGTAGTTCGTCCCGCCAATGACGGGCCTCTTCTTCCAGCAAGGAGTCGAGTTGGCGGGCGGTGGTCTGCCGAAGGTCGACGATATTCATCGANNTGACGAATCCTTAGATTCGTATCCTCTTTCATGGCTCGATGACCTCTCGTTCGAACCCCTGTCGCCCAGGCTTTTTCCCAAGAGGCACGATATTCATGCGACACAAGCGCGACGGCTTCCCAGGGGACCGCCCGAACCCCCGTGCTAACATGCGTTTGTTGAAAAGTTGTGTGCTGCTTGACGCGCGAAAGCGCCTTGCTGCAATTTTGCTCGGAAGTACTTGCATGCGTCTCGCAGGAGANNCCATTCTCTTTGAACTGCGCTACCCCACGCGCTGGTACACCAAATTGGGCATGGCCATTCTGGCCCTGGTGTTCTTTACCGTGCTTGCCACTTCCGCCATTGCCGGCTTTCTCGTTTATCGCATCATCAAACCACAGCGCACCAGCAGCGAAATTAATCTGCAGACTTTTCCCGGCCGCCCCGACGCCGTCACCTTCACCGTACCGGGCCTTGGTGATCGCGAGGGTTATTTTTTCCCGGGACTGCGCGGCGCTCCCACCATCATTTTGTGCCACGGTTATGAATCGAGCCGCGGTGAATTGTTGACCCTGGTTTCCGCTCTGCAGGACCACCAATACAACGTCTTCGTCTTCGATTTCGCGGGACACGGCGCCAGCCCCGGCACCACCACCTTTGGCTACAAAGAAGCCGACGAGTTGCGCACCGCCATCGACACCCTCGCCGCCCGCCGGGATCTCGATCCCATTCGCTTCGGCGTGTGGGGCTACAACCTCGGCGCCTACGCCGCTCTCCGCGAGGCCGAACACGACACCCGCATCAAAGCCCTGGTTCTCGATTCCGTCTACGACAAGCCCGAACAAATGGTGAAAATTGGCGTCGAACGCAGCGGCCTCGGCGGCTTTCCCTTGATGGTCCGCTCCGCCGAAACCAGTTTTGACTACATGAACTATTCCTATCGCGGCGAACAGCCGCTCTCGAAGAAATTGGGCGCCATGGCCGGCGTACCCATCCTCTTCATCCAGGCCATCGACGACCCAGAACTAGCCGAAATCACCCGGCAAATGTTCCTGAAAGCCCCGGAGCCCCGTGAACAAGCGATCATTCCAAAAGGCAATTTTGTGGGTATGAATGACGACGACAAACGCGTCTACGAAAATCGCGTAGTCACCTTCTTCCTCCTCCATCTCCCAGCCACCGGCAAGCCTTCCTCGTAGCCAGCACCACACTTAGCCCCGCCCGCCAGGGCCGGGGACGCCTCAATTCCCATGCGCAATCGGAATGACCAGATACAAAAATCTCCCCGTACCATCCGCATCAAACGGCCGACTCTCGCAAAAAAAACGTGGTCCCACAACACCCTCGCAATTTTTCGACGCCGTCAACAAATATCCCCCAGTTTCCGAATTCTGATCCCAGTTTTTAATCTCATCGTGCAAATAAAAACTAAGGCCGTACTGCAATCCGCGGTTCATTCCCGTAACGGCGAGGAGGTTCGCAGGAATCCTTTGCCGCTGAAGTTCGNNGAGGGATCCGAGCGGAAATAGGACGGAACAAAGGCGCTCGGGAATAACATCGCCACTAAAACCGGCAACACCGCGCAGGCCGCACCCATATCGGACCGCGCACCGTCTCCAAACAGACCTACGATCACGTTCGCGAGCGCCACAATTAATACCACTACCCCGATTGCGCCTGCCGCTCTTGCATTCCCGCCGCCTTGCTTCCTCGCCAGCCAGTCCGCCAACGCGAAAATCAAACAAAAACTCGCCGGCGCCGCAATATGGACGATGCGGTAAGAAATGCGATATCGCTGCCGCATTTCGATGAAAGTATGCGCCACCAGCAGCCCCAGCGGGGGAATCGCCGGAAGAA
>PLKR01000586.1:0-5068 GCA_003140655.1 Acidobacteriaceae bacterium
AGCTTCCGCCAATATTTCCACAAGCCCCGTGTGACATCTGACCTTGTGTCCGCCATCGAAGTTGCGCGATCATGGTCGAGGCCGTGACGGTCCGCTGCACAGCAAGCCGTCGCGAGCTAAGTCCCTTGCTCTCTAGATTTTGACCTGTAAGCTCTTTAGGCCCTAGATTTTGCTGGGGAAAACGTGCGTAACCTCATGATTCCAGAGCTTGAGGGGGTGGGGGATACCCTAGTTTGAACGGTTCGAGATCACACCAGGGATAGCAGTCCCAACCGCTCACGGAAAATATATCTCGATCGGGAAATTCACAGCGACCAGCTGCAAGCACTAATTGCGGTCGTTGGTGTTGATGTTGAAGCCGAGGATGGCGTTTACTTCGACCGGCTGGCGGCCGCGCAGGGCAGGGCGGAGCTTCCAGGTGCGCAGCGCGGTCACGATCTTGATGGTCATGGCGGCGGGGCCGGGCTCGAGGACCTGGAGATTTTTCAGGTTGCCGGACGTGTCGAGTTTGCATTTGATCACGACGCGGTCGTGGGGAAGCTCGGCGGGCAAATCGGTGCGCAGGCCTTGCGGGCCGACGAGCGATCCGGATCGATGCGATGCGGTATCGGCTTCGGCGAATTGCATCACTACCGTTCCGATCGCCGTATCGAGATAGACGGTGTAGTTGTCGCCGGGGAGCTTGCCGTAAAAATCAAACGCTCCACCGGAGCGCGACGTGGCGACAATGGTGATTGCCGGCCCCTGCTGCTGTTTTACCGAGGAGCGTCCGGGAAGATTGGGATTGCTGCCGCCTTCCGATCCGAAGCTGGGCAAAGTGACGACGGTAGTGGTGCTGCCGCCGCGAACNNCGCACATTGGGCTCGGAGCCCGTGCCGGTTCCAGTCTTGCCCGCGCCTGAGCCTTCGCCAGTCAATCCGCTGCCGGCGCCGGTGCCGTTACCGATGCCTGTGCCTCCGCTGGTGCCACCGAGGCCCGGCTTGTCTCCACCGCCGGGAGACATCGCGAGCGAACCTTTGCTACCGCTGCCTGGCATTCCGATTTTCGAGCCGGGTTGCGAGGAGATCACGATTCCGGAATTGTCGCTGTTTCCGCCTGCGCCTTTGGGAGGAGCGAGAACTGAGCCGGCGTCGCCGGGACCGCCGAGGCCGGAGCCTGTTCTGCCAGAGCCGGAGAGGCCGGGACCTGAGCCGATCGAGGGAGGTGGCGGGACAACATTGCCGGCCAGGAGCGCGCCGTTACCAGATCCGCTGGAATTTCCCGAGCCAGATGGCGAGCCATCGCCTGCGCCTGTGATCGATGGAGGCGGAGGGATGACATTCGGGCCGCCAAGGGACGCGCCCTGAGTTCTTCCAGAGGCCGAGCCTCGCGCCGCTGTGCCGGAGCCTCCGATTTGGGGCGGGGGTGGAATGACGTTGGTACCGCCCGGTGCGCCAGCGGCGCTGCGGCCAGTTCCTGATGCGCTTCCTGAGGAAACAGTAGGCGGAGGTGGCACAACGTCCTGGGTGCCGAAAAGCTTGCCCACGATGGTGCTCAAAAACGATCCGCTGCCCGCTTGTGTCGGCGGCGGAGGAACCACGGTTGGCGAGGTTGCACGGGAGCCGCCGCTTTCCAGCCGGCGCAGGTCGTTCGCGGAATCGGCGGATGGTGGTGGTGCGATGACGGAGGGCGCGGGAAGGTTGAGCTTCGCATTGCGGCCACTCTCGCGCTCCGGCGCGGAAACTGGCGGAGGCACGACGGCAACGTCGTTCATCTGCACTCGCGAGGGCGAGACTTCGCGGCCGATGGCGTTGGGAGCGGGCGGAATCACGCTGCCGCTGAGCGCCGGAGTGGAACGCGCGTGGTCACGGGAGACGCGCGTGGATGCCGGACTAATCACGTTGGGGTTCAAAGATGGCGCGGCCCGGTTGCGTTCCCGCGAAACATTGGGCGCCGGGGCGATGATGCTGGAATCCAGGGACGGCGCAAAGAGAGTGTGCTCGGATTGGACGTTGGGCGCCGGAGGCACGACTGCCGCATTGAGAGCAGGAGCCGCACGAGATTTCCCGGAAGAGATGCTGGGAGCTGGCGGAACGACGGCATTGAGAGTGAGTCCACCGCGGGACTGATCGCGGTCGACGTTGGCCGGCGCTGGAGCGATCACGTTGGCGGGAAGACTGGGAGCAGTGAGAGAAGAGTGGAGGCCTTCCGCCGGGGGCGGGCCGGGGTTGGACTTAACGGCAAGCAGGTTGGCGACCGCTTCGGCGGAGGAAGGAAGTTTGAGGTTAGGAGCGTCGACGACATTCGCCGTCATCGAGCTGCCGCGAGCCACGTGAATGGTCTGGGTGCGGTGATGCGCTTCCTGGCCACCGGCGTGGCCGGTCGCACCAGACTGGGCGCCGCCGAGGTCTTGGGTGCGCGGCAGTTCATCGCCGGAGTAATAGAGCACCTCATAGGGACTCACCTTCGGCGCGGCGTAGGGACGGAGGCGGTCAATCTGCCGCGGAAGAACTATCAGGACGAACAGTACGAACAACTGCATGAAGAACGACACGACCATGCCCCGATAAGGCATGAGAGTGTNNTCACCGGCCAGCCGCGCACCCGAGCGTGAAAAAGCCGGTCCGAAGTTGGTGACAAATTCCTCCCAGCGCGAGGACCACTCGACCAGGAGCTTGGGAGCGTCGTGAAGCTGGATGATCGTGACCTCTTCGAGTTGGAGAGCTTCGGTCAAGCGCGTTTGTTCAGATCTGGCTTTCGGTGTGATGCTGGGGGGAAACAAGCTGTCAGCTAGTTTCCTTCATTTTCATCTTGATTTCAATAAGATCGCCCAATGCAGTTTCAGTTCTGGCCACCGTGTGGCTGGGTAACTCCAGGACTGAGGTTGCCTGCATGCGGACGGGGGAGAAGCGCCAAGGCTGGAGATTGTGCTCGAGGTGCACCACCGTCCCGACGCGGTCTAAATAGACTACGTCAATGGGGAACCGCATAGCAAGAGTATGAACGCCGCGGCAGGGCCGAATCCATAGCCCCCAGCCGTTACCGAAGTCACCTTCGGAAGCTCCCAGCAGGCCACGCAACCGGGACCAGTGCGTCTGGGCGACCGCGAGGTCGGTGGCGAGATAGAGCTGGCGGGTTTGGTTGAAAGCCTGGCCGTGAGGGACTAATCCCGGCATGACGACTCCTGATTTCCTCAGTTGGATGCTCCTCGGTGGCTGCTCACTTCCCGAATACGGAGCGATAGGCCTGAATGAGTGGCGGACCAACCGTGACGAAGAGGAACGGTACCAGAATGAATATAACGAGGGGAGGGACCATCTTAATGGTGGTTTTGGCAGCCATCTCTTCCGCCCGCTGACGGCGGGCGGTGCGCAAAGAGTCCGAGTGAACCCGCAAAGCTTGAGCCACGCTGGTGCCAAAGCGATCGGTCTGGATCAGAGTGCCCACGAGGGCGCGAATGTCATCCACNNAGGTTGACGAGGTGAAATTCTTCGCTGAGGTCGGGATGGGCGTGATGCAGGTCCTTGCCAACGCGCATCAAGGCCTGGTCCAGGGCCAATCCGGCTTCCACGCAAATCACCGTCAGGTCGAGAGCGTCCGGCAGGGCGATGCGGATGCGCTGCTGGCGGTCTTTAATCATGCGCTTCAGGAAGAAGCGGGGAAGGAAGAAACCGAATGCGGGTACGCAGACCAGCAAGGCCAGGCTGCTGAAACCGGAAAAAGCCACAACCCCGGCCAGGCCGAGAAACGCCAACAGCAGGCGGGAGCCGAAATAGTAACTGGCGTGGCGTGGCTCGCGGAGTCCGGCCTGGATAAGCCACGCGCGGGTGCGAGTGACGTCGGAGGGCGACAACGGAATGGCCTTGCTGATGGGGTCGAGGGCGTGCTCCAGCCGCTCTCTCACCTTGAGTGCCGATTTCTCGGGGGCCTGGACCGGCTGCCCGCCCAGAGAGCGCAGGCGGGCTCCCAGCACGGAATTGGGCGTGACTACGGCCGCGCCGAAGGCAAATACCACCAGCACGACGGTCACAAATATGACGATGGTGAGAATCAGCAACGGCATTTTCTATACCTGGATCTTAATAATCTTCCGGATCACGAAGTAGCCGATGGTTTGCAGGGTAATACTGACCACCAGCAAGACATGGCCAACGGGATCATAAAAAAGAGGCTTCACAAAGTCAGGACTGAAGAGCCAGAGAACCGTCAGAACAGCCGGGGGCATGCCCATGAGCAGAGCCATGGTGAGACGGCCCTGCGCGGTGTGAACCCGCACCTGGCGCTGAAGCTTGAAGCGTTCTCGAATGACGGAGGAAAGGTTGCCGAGAATTTCCGCGATGTTGCCGCCAGTTTCGCGCTGCAGCATGACTGCGGTGACAAAGAACTTTATGTCGATCATCGGCACACGATCGGCAAGATTCATCAAGGCGTCACGAACCGGCATGCCAAACTTCTGCTCTTCAAAAAGTTGGCGGAATTCGCTGGCCAGAGGCTCGGAGATTTCGTTGGAAATCATTTCCAGAGCGGTGGTGAAGGCGTGTCCGGCGCGTACGGCCCGGGCCAGAGTGTCAATGGCCTCGGGGAAAAGCTCCTCGATTTTTTCAAAACGCTTCTGACGGCGGTAGGACACAACCGCATAGGGAAGGAAAGCGCCGACGATCAGGGCGGCCCAGCTGATGGCAGGATTTCTGCTGAAGACTAAAACGGCGAGTCCGGCCAGAATGCCGCAGATCAGGCACAACGCCAGAAAGTTACCCGCACGGAATCTCATGCCTGCCTGCAACAACGCGTCCTGCAAGGCCGAGACCCTCGCGGAGCGGCGCAGCAGAGTGTCGAGCGCGGGAATCTTGCTGAGTTGCTCGTCGCGCAGCAGGGCGAGTTCTTCGTCAGGATCGCGTTCCGGCGCCTTTTGCACGGTGGCCAGGCGATCTTTTATGAGGCGAGCCTGAGCGCGACGCTCGTCTAACAGAGACGCGCCGGCAAAGGTTGCAAGGGCAACCACGACGAACACGAGTAAAGCAATCAGGAGCGCGGGCATATACGGTGGTTTTCTAACTCCAAAATCCCCCGAACGTTGCTGCAATTGCGT
>PLKR01000586.1:5173-5304 GCA_003140655.1 Acidobacteriaceae bacterium
CGTCGATGCCGCGGCGGTCGAAAACGAAAATATCCTGCATCGCAATGACGTCGCCTTCCAATCCGGTGATCTCGGAAACAGAAACGACCTTGCGTGTGCCGTCCGACAAGCGGGCAATCTGTACGACGCCG
>PLKR01000266.1:0-9034 GCA_003140655.1 Acidobacteriaceae bacterium
TCGGGCAAAATCCAGTTGGGATCCTCGATCATGAAATCGATCAGCGAGGCCATGTAATCCCAGCGGCCCAGGTTCAATCCGAGGCAGTGGTCGCGAAGATTGAACAGGAATTCCTCGATCTGATAGGCCTGCGGGTGCGACTCCACCAGCGCCATACATTTGATGTAGTCCTTGGGCAGGCCTTTCTGTTTGGCGAAAACCTGGAACAATTCGTGCCACCACAATGCCTCCTCGGCAGACTCGCTCTTAGGGATGTACACGGAGAAGTTGTGCGGCAACCATGCCGGATCGATCTGGTACCAGATCAACGCCAGATCGAACAGGGAAGCGGACATGATCTCATTCTTGATCACCCCGCCCTGGCTTATGTGCAGGCCCCGCGGGCGCACCCAGGTGACGGTCTTCGAGCGCTGCACTGTGACTTTCTTCTGCCGCTTCTTGTCGTCATAGCTCAGTTCGTACTTGTATGCGGCGATGGTGTTTTGAACCGCCAGCATAGTGTGTTCCCAGATGTTCGCCGTAGAGTCTTCCAGGTCGATCATGACGGCGGGAGAGCCGGAGTTCAGTAGTTTTACCGTCAACTCAGCATCGTCGGCGGGGCCGGTCATCTGGTTGCGCTGATCGGCGCACCAGGCAGGCAACTCGATCCGCCAATCGGAAGTGGTGGCCGCCGAGGCGGGCAGATAGTTTGGCGGCTCTCCGCTATGCGACAACTGCAATACCTCTGCACGTTTTGCGACCAGCTTCTGTTGCCAGGGCGTGAATTGTTTGTGCAGCGGCAACAGGAAATCGAAGAATCCGTTGGGGAGATCCTTTTGCGGATTCAAATCCGCCGGTGCGTAATTCATGTATTGCGAAGAGGCGTTTTCAGTATGCAATGCCATGGGATGAGATCCTTCACTCTGCGCCGGCAGCAACTGAGGTTGTCAAAGCCATCGGCGCTTTCGTGTTTCTATTCCGGGATTATCCTATCGCAATCGCGAATGTTGCTGCACTGCGCTTGCGAACCTGTGGCCTCTTTCGGTAGGCTCTTCAGCAACGGATGGCGGGCATTGTGCAGAGGCAGGCTCGCTCCGCTCGCCCAGACCCTTCGGCTTCGCTCAGGGCAGGCAGCCGAGGCGGCCGTCTCCACATTGGCTTTCCTAACTTCTGGTCCTGGGTTTTGCGGGAGGTCTACAGTTGCGCTTACCTCGTCTTGATGTTCTTTGTTTGTCGGTTGCGCTTGGTCTGGGAGTGTTGGGTCCAGCGAGCCCGCGCGTGGTCGCTCAATCCATCCAATTGCACGTTGATCTCACCGACGCGCCGCGGAATATTTACCACGCAAAGCTGATCATCCCCGCTAAGCCCGGCGCGATGACTCTGGTATTTCCGAAATGGATTCCGGGCAATCACCGCCCCAGCGGTCCCATTGCGGCTCTCACCGGTATTCGCATGGAGGCCGCGGGTAAGCCTCTCGTCTGGCAGCGCGACGATGTCGACATGTATGCCTTCCATGTCATTGTGCCCGAAGCGGCGGGCGCCATTGACGTGTCTCTGGACGCGATCACTTCCGACGACAGCGCGGGAGCAGGAGGGCCAGCGGCTTCCAGCAATCTACTCGATTTGAACTGGAATGCCGTTGTCCTCTATCCGCAGGGCGCCGCTTCCGACGCGGTCCAATTCGTTCCTTCCGTAGAACTTCCGGCTGGCTGGAAGTTCGGAACGGCTCTGGTGTCGACGCATGTATCCGGCGATGAAGTGGAGTTCGCTCCGGTTTCGCTGACTACGCTGGTTGATTCACCCTTGATCGCTGGGCTGCATTACCGGCGAATCGATTTGCCCACTGCTCCCGGTATGCCCGCACACGAAATGGATCTGGTCGCCGACAGCGAAGCCGATCTGGAGATGAAGCCAGAGGACCTGGCAGCCTATGAGAAGCTGGTTGCTGAAACCGGAGCGCTGTTCGGAGCGCGCCACTACCGGCAGTATCACTTTCTGTACACGCTCAGCGATCAGGTCGGCGGGCATGGATTGGAGCATCACGAATCGAACGACAGCGCTGCGGCTGAGCGTACCCTGCTCGATCCCGATCTCCACTTGCTGTATGCGGATCTTATTCCGCACGAGTTTGCGCACTCCTGGAACGGCAAGTATCGCCGGCCCGCTGGGCTGGCCACGCGAAACTATCAGGAGCCCATGATCGGCGATCTTCTGTGGCTTTACGAGGGGCTTACTGACTATCTGGGTAACCTGCTGGCGGAGCGCAGCGGGCTCACGTCGCCTGAACAGTATCGCGAAGCGCTGGCCTCAACTGCCGCCAGTCTCGATCACCGTTCCGGCCGAAGTTGGCGTCCTTTGGAAGACACGGCGCGTTCGGTGCAGAGTCTGCGGATGATGGGATCGCAGTGGTCGGACTGGCGCCGCAGTCTGGATTACTATCCCGAGGGTCAACTGATCTGGCTTGAGGTCGATGCCATCATCCGCCAGCAGACACACGGCAAGCGTTCCCTCGACGATTTTTGCCGCGGCTTCGAGGGCGGCCAGAGCGGACCTCCAATGGTCGTGCCCTATACCTTTGACGACATCGTTCGCGCGCTCAATGACGTTGCTCCCTACGATTGGGCGAGCTTGCTGCGGGACCGTGTGGGCTCGACCAGCACACATGCGCCGCTGGGCGGCATTGAGCGCGACGGCTGGAAACTGGTTTACAACGATCACCCGAATGCCTTCACCATGGCTGCCGAAAAGGTGTGGAAGTTCGAAGACTTTTCGTATTCCCTGGGATTCACCATCGACAAGGACGGCAAACTGGATGACGTGATCGTAGGTTCTCCTGCCTATCAGTCAGGGCTCGGCCCAGGGATGAAGCTGATCGCAGTGAACGGCCGCAAGTGGACGCCTTCTGTTCTGCACGCTGCGATCAAGGCAGCGCAGGGAACCGCGGCGCCCATCGATCTCCTGGTCGAAAACGCCCAGTTCTTCCAGACCTACTCGATCCTCTATCACGAAGGCGACAAGAATCCGCACCTGGAGCGAGTCTCCGGGGAGCCCGACCTGCTCAACTACCTGCTGACTCCTCTGACAAAATAGTGCCGTGCGGTCGTGGGTTTACTCAAAAGGTCCGACCCAAAGTTGTGATCCTTTCGTAAGCGGCACCGTTCACAAACGCTGCTAGAATCGCCCTCAGGCGACTGCACACATATTAAGGCATTCATGAACCGCTCTCTCAGAGCCGCTGCCGGTTTGCTGGTATGGACGGCAGTATGTTTTCCCTTGCCGGCCGCGTGCCAGGCCCAAGCCGTGCCGTCGATTCGCCGGGTGCAGGTGCTGCACGGCCGAGGCCAGGTCGAGATCGAGATCGAGGCCAGTGACCGAATCCTCCCGCATACGAATGTGTTAACCGGCCCGGACCGCCTGGTGGTGGATTTCGTCAATGCGGTTCCCGGCGCCCAGCTACGCAACCAAACCGTAAGCCGCGGAGAAGTGAAGAGCCTGCGCGTGGGCTTGTTTTCATCGAATCCGCCTGTCACGCGCATCGTAGTAGATTTGAACGGTCCCCAGCCTTACCAGGTTTTTCCATCGGGAAGAAATGTGATCGTGAAGGTAGGAGGAGGTGCGGACGCGGAAACCGCCGGACTCCGTCCTGCCTCTGAGCCAGTGCTGGCGAACACAAATTATCCCGCCACCGGCAGCCATTTCTCGGTGCCAACTCCGCCTCCACCGAAGCCGCCGCTTGAGGTTTCCTTTCGGCATGGTCTGCTGTCGATCAGTTCCAACAAGGCCAACTTGTCCGAGGTTCTATCAGGGGTGCACGAGCAAACCGGGGCGGAGATTGCCATTCCGGCGGGGGCGGAACAGGAACAGGTAGTAGTGGACATCGGGCCGGCACCTGCGCCGGAAGTTCTGGCTCAGTTGCTGAACGGTTCCAAGTTCAATTTTCTGATTCTGAGTTCAGCCAGCGATCCCCGTTCTCTGGACCGGGTTATTCTTAGCTCGCGTCCCGAAGGGCCGATGCCGATGCCGCAGCCAACGAGGCCTCAGGCCCGTGCCGCGGTCGAGGAAGACGCCGAAGCCGACGTTGAGCCGAAGGTCGCGCCCCCGGCCAAGCCAGCGCAGCCAGCCGAAAAATCCGAGCCTGCGGCCGACAAGGCCCAGGGTGATCCAGAAGTTCCCAACTAATACTCAAATCTTTCTGGATTCTCTTCGGGTGATTACTTCACTGATCTACTCAGGGATGGCTGCGGGGCACGTTCCAATCACGGCGGCGTGATCAGGCGAACTGGCACTGGGGAAGTTCCGGCCACGGTCGGATTTCCGGCGGCAGCGTTGCTACATCCGGAGACGTTCATCACCGTCACGTTCAGGCTGCCGTCTGGATTTACTTGATTGATGAAGACTTGCAGAAATCCGAGGATTGTAACCGGTGGTTGTGGGCCGGCCAGAGCTGGCAAGGTGGTGTCGTAGATCGGTATAGTAGCGATGGAGTTGCTGGTAGTAATGAAACCGGTCACGCCTTGCGCTGAAAGCGGATTGCCGGTGCCCGCCGTTATTTGAAATGGATAGGTTGCAGGCGTGAGCACGTCCGGGCCAACGGTTGAGTTGGTTAAGCACGCTACTCCCGTTGCGGTATCGCCGGTAATCGCGGCTGGGGTCACGGGGTTCTCCGTTAGGTCGACCGTCCCACCGGCCGGAGCCGGTGTTCCGCATGCATAGACAGTCGTCTGATCGCATCCCGCGATTGCCTGCTGGAAGTTACTTCCTGTCCAGTTGCCTTCAGCCGAGCAGGAGGGAACTGCGCCCGAGGTGTTCTGCACTAATGCCGGCACGTACTCCAGGTTGGGCTGGTAGGTCAGGGGCAGTTTCGCGGAATTGTACTTGGGAGGATTGTCTAGGATGTTGCCATCAGTCACGAGACAGTCAACGGCGCCCGGCTTGCAGTCCGCGTACATAGTGAAAGTCTCGCCGATCACACCGTTGCTGGATTCCCACGTGCCTTGGCTATTAATGGCGCCAGCCGTGGAAACAAATCCGCCCGCGGCGGGATGTTGGGGGTCGATGTTCGGGATGATCAAAGGCTTCACGCAGCGCGGCTGCACAGGAACCATGCCAGACGCCAGTGAGCCAGAGCCTGAGGGGTTGTACACTTCCGCAGTGGCGGTTGCGCTCACGCCGGAATTTGAGGAGGTGCCATTGGTTATCAACGAAAAAACGCGAGCGAAGAAAGTGGGCAGGTTCGCCTGTTGCACATAAACCGTAACCGTAGGATTCACGCTGAAGGTTGAGCCCGGTCCTGCCAGGGTGGAGCAGTCGTTCGACCCTGCGCCAGGACCGTAGGTGACCCTTACCGTGGGAGCGGCAACGCGGCCGACAAAGTTCCATTGAGCCTGAGCCACGGCGGTCGCGGCGAGAGTGGCCGTACCGGTGGTCCCGCAGGTGGTTTGCCACGTAGACGCTGTGTTCGGATCTCCGGTGACGCCTGAAATCGAGATCACCCTGGCCGCNNGCCTGGTAAAGCGTGCCCACGTCAATGGAGAGCGCGGCCATGCCGATGATGACGACCATCGATACGGCCACCATCGCAATCGTGACGCCGCTCTGTTTCGAGCGTGCGTCATTGTTCTCGTTTTTCCTGGCGCGGCGGATTAGAGGCGAGAGCATATGGGATTCTCAGTTCTCGTTAAACGCCCCGGCGGTTACGGTCAGGATGTTGAGGCTTGGACCGGTCCATCCAAAGGTGGACGCCACGCTGTTGAACTGCCACTTATATCCGTAGGTGATGGTGACGCAGGTTCCGATTAAATTGAGCGTACCGGCATTGGTGGTGATTATGTTATCGCAGCCCCGGTTGATAAGGAGCGTGATCCCGGTTCCCGGACAGCCGCCGCCGTTGGCGGCGTAGGTCCACGTAAGTCCGGCGACTGTCGGCGCACCGGCCCCCGCCAGGCCGCAGTCGTTGATCTTCTCGGATATCAGATAGTTGTCGGCCACCTGGAAGGCGTCCCCGATTGATGCCGGGACCCCCGCGGAAGGGCTGCCAAGGTCGTTTGCCGGATCCGCCGCGGCCACGCGCGCGGCCTCACGCGCAGCGTTGGTCAGCCTTTGCTTGAGCGTAATGGCGTTGCTGAAGTCAAAAATCCCGACGACAAACACGACGAGTAAAGGCAACGAAACAGCAAACTCCACGATCTGGGCCGCACACTCGTCGCTCCAGACTCGCTTGAGTTTCCGTGTCATCGCCTCCGTCATTGCGTCTCCGCTCTCATCTGCGCCTGGCCGGGAAGCTGCATGGTCCCGAGGTCCAGGTTGGTAAAGGGAATGCTGAAATGAAAGGGATACTTGTACCGCATACTCACCGATGTGCCGCAAGTGCCCATGCCCGCTGGGGCAGTCGTTGGGTACGACAGCTGAACGTTCTCCTGAACGCAGATCGGGATCGTGACGCTGCCGTCGCACGAGACCTGCGTGGCCTTGGCAGTGCCGCACTGGTATAGCACCGGCGCGGTCCACTGAGCTGTGGGAACGAGTTGATTCACACTGAGATGCGCCGCAGCCATGGAGTTCTGGACCGCGGTTTGAGCGTTCTGGCCTTGACCGGTGGGTCCCGCGGGAGGGCAGGTAGCGCAAACCGGAGCCACAGCGGCGCGCGCTCCCGCGCGGGATGCCTGCGTGAGAGTGCCGTAGACGCGGTAAGCTTGTCCGAACCACAAGATCGCTATCAGGATCATGAACAGCATAGGTAGCACCACGGCCGTTTCGGCGACTTCAGTCCCGCGCGTATCGCGCGCAACACGGCGCCAGGTTCTCGCCGCTGACTTGCTCATGGCTCTCACGCTCCCCATATCCTTCCGATGCCGAAAAGCACAGTGGTTAAGGCCAATGCTACGCCATATGGAACCTTGAGTGATTGCGGATTATCCAGCGAAACCTCGGGTCCTGGCATATGAAACATCAACATGGACGCCAGAAGCCTCCCAATGTTGCGCAGCGTTTGCTTGAACCGCCGTTTGTAAATCACCAACCCCAGAGCCATGACCCCAGCTACGAAGACCGAGCCTATCAGCAAATTCACCAATACTTCCCAGCCTACGAACGCCCCCAAGGCCCCAGCCAGTTTCCAGTCCCCCGCGCCCAGGCTGTGCAGAAAGACAAACGGCAAGAGCAGCAGCAGCCCCAGCCCGGCGCCCAGCAGGGAAGTCTTCAAGCCAGGCCATCCGCCAAATAGCACGTTCACCGATACTCCGATCAGCAATCCGGGTACCGTAAGCCAGTTTGGGATCCGGCGGCTGCGCCAATCCGTCCAGCCCGCGATCAGCGCCAGCGCGACCGCCAATCCCAGCACGGTGGGCTTCAAACCACCCCCGACTTGCACTGGAAGAGACGCCTCCGAACCGCCGTGTGCCAAAGCACTTGCTGCAAACGCTCCACCTCGGACAACTCGACCACGCGGGAAAGGAATAAGCTGCTNNCCCCGCAAGAAACGCGGCTAAAAGCCCTACTGACGCGGATTTTCACATAGCCGGACGCAGAAGTCAATGAAGACGCTGCAGCCCTAAAGCGCTCGTTTCTTGCCAAAAAGCAAAGGCCCGGAGAATGTCCGGGCCTCCAGGAAATCATTCTCGTCCTACCGGTTGAACCCTCCCGCACCGTTATGCTCGGCCACGATGCGCTTGGCATTGTCGGCGAGGGCTTTGGCCTGCGGAAGAAGGTCCAATCCCTTCAGTATCTCCGGATCCGATTCCGCGCGCACCTTCATGCCCTCATCCTGACCGAAGGCATCCACGAAAATCTCGGCCTTGATGTTGGATTTGATCCAGTCGTTGTTATCCAGCAGATCCGCCTGAGTGTAGGAAATACTGGCCTCATCCAGCGACTTGCGGAAGTCCTGCAGGATGGCGTCGTCGACTTCGAGGCCCTTCGTGGGATGATGATTCACGACGTAACGCTTGGCGAAATTGAAGAACGCATAGTGCTGCAAAAGCGTGTCCTGAAAGTGATTGCTCTTGACCGGGGGAATCACAACATCGGGCAAGATGCCGCCGCCGCCGTAAACCGTGCGGCCGCTGTCGGTCAGCTTCACTTCACGATTAGCGTTGCTGCCGGATTCGGGCTCGCGGTTGTAGTAATAATCGTAGAGCGAAATGTTGCTGTAGTCGCGCTGGATCAGCCGCCCGCTGGGCGTGTAGTAGTGCGCTGTGGTCAGGGCCAATCCGGTGTTCTCCGACAGCGGATACACGGTCTGAACCAGACCCTTGCCGAACGTGACCTCACCGACAATCAGCCCGCGATCGTGATCCTGAATGGCTCCGGAGACGATCTCCGCCGCCGACGCCGTCAGCCGGTTGACCAGAACCACCAGAGGATAATCCTTACCCGCATTGCCGTGTTGCGCCACGTATCGCTTTTCCGCCGAAGCGCGGCCATGGTGAGAAACGATGAGTTGGTTTTTCTTCAGGAACTTGTCGGCCACGCCCACGCCTTCGCTAAGCAGGCCGCCGGGATTTCCCCGCAGATCAAGAATCAAACCCTTGAGATCGCCAAACTCATCCAGGGCCTTCGAGACTTCCTCTTCAGTGGTCTCGTTGAACCCCGTCACGTGCAGGTACCCAATCCCCGGCCGGATAAGGAAGTGTACGTCCACGCTGTAACGCGGAATCTCGTCGCGCACCAGGGTGAACTCCATCGGCTTCTCCACGCCTTCGCGCGAAATGCTGATGTGTACCGTCGTCCCTTTTGGGCCCTTGAGCATATCAGCGACGTCGGGCGTACTCATGTTCTCCGTGGATTTGCCATCGACCGCAATAATCACGTCACCCGGATGAATCCCCGCCTTGTATGCGGGCGTGCCTGTGAAGGGGAAGATCACAATTACTTTGTTGTTGCGCGGCCCCACCGTCATGCCCACGCCGTAGTACTTGCCGCGCTGGTCCTCGCGCATCAGGGCGTAAGACTTGGGGTCGAAGAAATTCGAGTGCGGATCCAGAGAGTGAAGCATCCCCGGAATGGCTCCGTTATAGATAGCCTTATCCGGGTTGACCGGCTCGGCGTAGTTTTCCTC
>PLKR01000266.1:9062-9221 GCA_003140655.1 Acidobacteriaceae bacterium
GCAAGGAGGAAAAAAACTACCAGGAAGAGTGAACGGCGAGAACTACGTGCCATCTTGAATTTTCCTTCGGTTGAGGGTTATCGAGCTTCCCCGGCTACCGTACTGAATATACGCAGTATATCACCACATTAGACGGTCCCGAACCGGTATGGTCACCGC
>PLKR01000391.1:0-437 GCA_003140655.1 Acidobacteriaceae bacterium
GCAATTAGCAATTAGCAGTTAGCCCGACGCTCAGGCGGTCAACTGCTAATGGCTAATGGCTAATTGCCAATTGCTGGAGAACTCATGGCAACGCTTGGACTCATCGAATACAAAGACGCCAGTCCTGAAGTCCGCGCCGTTTACGACGACATCATGGCCACGCGCAAGACTGACTGGATCAACAATTTCTGGAAAGCAATCGCGCACGATCCCGCCACGCTGAAGCGCACGTGGGAAGACATCAAACAGATCATGGCTCCCGGCGCGCTCGATCCCCTGACCAAAGAAATGATCTACGTCGCGGTCAGCGTCACCAACCAGTGCGGTTACTGCATTGCATCCCACACCGTCTCGGCGCAGAAGAAAGGCATGACCGACGCCATGTTCAAGGAGCTAATGTCGGTGGTCGGCATGGCCAACGAAACCAATAAGATGGT
>PLKR01000391.1:479-763 GCA_003140655.1 Acidobacteriaceae bacterium
CCTCCAGCCGCAGTCGCTGCTCCATCGCCGAATCTCCGCGCAGCTTGATTTCTCCACCGGCGCCTAAAACCCGCTGCCAGGGCAATCCGAATCCGCGATGCAGCACCTGCGCCACCAGCCGCGCGGCGCCCGAAAGTCCAGCCGCTCGCGCAACCGCTCCGTNNTGGCCGCTTCGATGCGAATCCGGATCTTTGACGACTGATCGGAGGCAGGCTTCCTCGTCTTCTTGCTTCGCTTCAAAGTCGAATCCATCCCACGCGAATCAGCCACAGCGATCCCACCAA
>PLKR01000391.1:777-10606 GCA_003140655.1 Acidobacteriaceae bacterium
CTTCACTGCGATGCCATAGGCGTGCGCTCCAGCCGGCAGATACGTATTGCAAACCGCCGCCAGGCAGAACAGGCCGATGAACCACGGCCACTGAATCTTCGCCTTGGCTCCGCGCACTACCGCAGTTCCCAACGAGAGCGGAACAATCCACAGTGCTCGCGCCAGCTTCACCGTGGTCGCAATAGCCAGCGCCTCAGCGCCATACTTGGCCGCCGCGCCCACCACCGAACTGGTGTCATGAATGGCCAGCGCCGCCCACAAACCAAACTGCGATTGTGTGAGCTTGAGCGCCCCGCCGATAGCGGGAAAGATGAGTAGCGCAACGGAGTTCAGCACGAAGATTGTTCCGAGCGCCACGGCCATCTCTTCGTCGCTGGCTTGTGTGATTGGTCCGAGTGCGGCAATGGCGCTGCCGCCGCAAATCGCCGTGCCCGTGGAGATGAGGAATGCCGGCACTCGCTGCACCCCGAGCAGCGCGCCGAGGCCCATACCGGCGAGCAACGCAAAACAGATGCCTAGCATGGTGTAGACGAATCCGCTGCGCCCCGCCTGAAGAACCTGATGCAGGTTCATGCCGAAACCGAGCCCTACTACCGAGGCCTGCAACAGAAACTTAGAAAACTTGTTCGCTTCGCGGCCGTAGGGATGCGGCAGCAATAAGCCAAATACCAGTCCCATCGCCAGCGCGACCGGCGGAGACACGAAGCCGCTGGCACTCACCAGCAGGCACAGAAGAAAAACGATGCGAGGGAGCATTCGCGGTTTTCAAGGAAAAGCCGGCGCGGCTGCGGTATTCATGCGCGACGGATCGGACACAAAAGATCCCACTGAAGATCTTACTAAAAGATCATCCGCCGCAGTTCATGAGCCTCAACTCGTGCGCCCTGGGCTAAGCCGCCTTGCGGAAGGATTCGATGGCTTCCGCCTCTGAGTTGTATACGTCGAAAACCGTAAGCAACTTGGTGACCTGCAGCAAATCGCCCACACGCTTGGTCAAGTTCGTCAATTTAATTGTGCCGCCTGCGTTTTGCGCGGTGGTGCGCAGCGCCACCAACGTGCCCAGTCCTCCAGAATCGATGTAATTTACCTCGCCCAGATTGAGCACGATGCGATTGTTCTCCGTCACAGCCTTCTTGACCGTATCCCGCAGCAGCGAAGACTCTTCGCCAAATACAATCCGGCCAGAGCAATCCACCACAAGAATTCCATCCTTCGTTCGTGTTGCCAGCTTCAGTTGCATAAGCAAGCTCCTTTGCGGCGGCCAGGTCACATTCCGCTTGGACCAAGCCGCTCCCATCCCCAGAGTTGACGCACCAGCCTATCGCTTGCGCAGCGGTTTTAGCAAGCTTCGGGTGAGCTGGCTGCTTTAACCGCCCTTTGCGGGTCTTCGTCCCGGAGGTGGCAAAACTCTTCTGAGTTTGCCCGTTGATGGACTCCTGGGGCTGTCACTCAGGACTGCCGCTGCGCCATCGCGCCGAGGCGCTCGGCGAGACGATTGAAGCTCAAGGCCATACCTTCCTTCATCCCCGTCTTGAGCGCCGCGTCGCGAGCCTCTTTCGAAGGGTAGAGAATCCTGCACGTAATTGTTGTCTGGCCGTTTTCCTCGGCCAGGGTCAACGTGTTGACTGTTTCCGGCCAGTCGCCGCCCCACGACTCAGTGGAGACCAGACGCTCGGGCGGTGTGACCTCCCGGTAGACGCCGCGCATCTCCATTTGCTGGCCGTTGGAATGGCGCCAGCCGAAGTGCCATGCCCCGCCCGGTCGCAGGTCGATTTCGCAGACGGGCATAGTCCAGCCCTGCGGGCCCAACATCCAGTGCGGCAGGTGCTCGGGATTGGTATAGGCCTCGAAAACGAGCCTGCGTGGCGCGTCGAAGGCGCGCGTAATGACGATCTCCCGATCCGTCGGCGTTGTCACGGTCAGGGCGGCACTATTTTTGGTTTTTGCGACCATATTTCTTCTCCTTCTTTTTGAGTTCAATCAGGTACCGATCAAGCCGCTCAAAATTGTCTTCCCAGAAGCGGCGGTAGTGCGCCACCCAGCTGGCGACGTCCTTGAGCGGACTTGCCTTGAGCCGGCAAGGCCTCCATTGCGCCTCGCGGCCGCGCGCGATCAATCCCGCGCGCTCCAGCACTTTGAGGTGCCTGGAGATGGCGGGCATGCTCATTTCGAATGGCGCAGCGAGTTCTGTCACCGAAGCCTCGCCTGATGTGAGCCGAGCCAGGATCGCGCGCCGCGTCGGATCGGCGAGGGCCGAAAAGGTGCTGCTGAGGCGATCGGGCATTGTATTTAACCTACACGTTATATAACTATTATGTTAAATACACTAGAGAGGATTTCCTTGTCAAGCACTTTCGCGAACGCCCGGATCCGATCTGTTCCGGCAATCGTCTGGAAAATGGGCTCGTCAGTTCCCGGNNCCGGCCTCTGCTTGTTGCTTTACGTGCCGCAGGACGCGCAGGTGAATTTGGTGGACAATCCCGTCAGACCATTCCCGCCAATACACCTGCGGCCAAAAATAGTTCTGGTACCACGTTGTGCCCTCCAGAACCGTGCGGCGATCACTCAACGCCACCAGCCGGAACTGGCCCCGGCGGGAGCGCATGTAGTTGCGCTCAAGATGCGGAGGCGTGATCTTCCACGGGCTCAACTCGCGCATGGCCTGCGGCTGCGCGGAGACGTCGAAGGCCAGCAACCGGTCTTCGTCCCACAAGGTGATCGGTTCCACGAAATCACCAGTCGAGAAGCGGCAGTATCGCACCGCCCCAGGTCCCGACCCCACGATCTGTGCGGAAGTCGGATAAGCGATTCCTGCCCGAAACAACCATTCCTCAGGTGCAGATAGTGGCGGGAAGGCAGTAACGTTCTTCCATACCACGTCCGCCGGAGCATCGATCGTGACGCTGGTCGTGACAGCAATAACCGGGGGCTCAAATTGGGCGGCGTGTTCCGACAACATGATCAGTGGAAGAATCGCCAGACTAGCTACGAATGTCGGCCGCATATCGCTTTGGCGGCGGCCGCGGAGAATTTCCCGTGCCACCAACCCACCCGCAAGCGAGAACGGAAGTGCCAACGGAAGGGCCATCAAAAGACAAAATAAACCTTCGAACTTGAAGCCAAACAGCGCCAATCCGATCACAAAGGTTGTGAGAGCGCACACTCCGATCGTGCGGCGTCTAGAGCAAACGGTTTCAGAATTCAGAAACCAGGAAGCCACAAACCCGGTCAGGAAGGGCACCCCTAAAAAGAGACCCCAAGCGTACTCCATCAGCACGCGGGCGCTAAACGCCACAAGCCCAAGACCGAGCACAACGGCAAGCAACATTCCAAGCGCGGCTCCACGAGGCGCTGCGACCCCGCGCGGTTTGCTCGCTATGGGACTCTCAATCCGGTGGCGCGCCGCACTCGGCGCGAATGAAAGCCACAGAAACATCCCAAGATTAGCCAGAGGAACAAAGAATAAGAAAATCCAAACGGCCGACTTACCTGCATCGCGCAATCGCCGCAACGTGAGAGCAATTCCAATCCAGAAGAACGGAATCGCTATCGCCCACAGCGTGCCAAACAATTGCGGACGACGAACTCCCAGGGCGAAAAAAGATGTGTCGAGTGCGGGAAGGAAATAGTTCCAGATGTGCCACGGTTCCCCAAATTCGGCAGCGACCGACCAGTCTATCGCGTACTTCGCTGCCACAAGGATCGCGCCGGTCAGAAAATAGTGCCGCCGCTGGACTCGACCTTCCCACGTAAACGGCCAGCTCAGCCAATTTGATGACACGGTTTAACACCTCGTAATTCATTTACCTGGAGAGACCACCTACGCGTCAAGGACTATTTTGTTTTCAAAATGTTCAGCCAATCTGAAATCTTCGATCTTCGTGCGCCCGCGACGAGTTCGCAAACCTGCCCTGTTAATCCCGGCAGCCCGCATGTTGCCGATCACGTATAATCGAAGCTTCCTTCATGAGCTACACCGTCCTGGCGCGCAAATATCGTCCGCAGAAATTCTCCGAGGTGATCGGACAAGAGCACGTNNAAAACAACGGTGGCGCGCATTCTGGCCGCGGCTTTGAATTGCCGGTCATCCGACAAGCCGGTGGCGGAGCCCTGCGGCGTTTGCGAATCCTGCACCGAGATTCGCGCCGGCAACGCGGTGGATGTAATCGAGATCGACGCCGCCACCAACCGCGGCATTGACGAAATTCGCGAGTTGCGCGAGGCCGCGCGCTACCGTCCCGCGCGCGACCGCTTCAAGATTTATATTCTCGACGAAGCGCACCAGATTACCGACGCCGCTTTCAACGCCCTGCTCAAGACGCTGGAAGAGCCTCCGGACCACATCGTTTTCATGCTGGCGACTACGCAGCCGGAAGACATTCCGCAGACCATCCGCTCGCGCTGCCAGCACTTCAGCTTCCGCGCCGTGAAGTTCGACGACATTGTCGGCCAGTTGCGCGATCTCATCGGCCGCGAAAAGATCGAAGCCGATGACGATGCTCTTGCCTTGCTGGCTGAGGCTGGCGACGGCTCTATGCGCGACGCGCTGTCGATTCTCGATCAGGCAATTGCGTCGTCGTCATCCGGCGGAAAGCTCACGGCCGATTCCGTGCGCAACCTGGTCGGCGCCGCGCCGGCGCATGTTCTCGAACAAGTAATGCAGGCCGTCGCTCGAGGNNNNAAGATCGCGGGTAAAGACTCTTCCCTGCTGCAGATATCGAGTGAGGAGCGGGAGCGCGTCGAGCGCGTCGCGGCACTGTTCGGCGAAGAGGATCTCACACGCCATCTGCAAATCATGCTCCGAACCCACGGCGAACTGGGATACAAGCAGGAGCAGCGCTTTCACCTCGAACTCGGGCTGCTGAAGATGGCGCACGCGCAACGCCTGCTGCCGATCGAGCAACTGCTGAGCGACGCGGCCGGCTCTTTCGACGCTTCTTCGAGCGCTTTTTCAAACACTGCGGGCGGAGCGGGCGCGTCCAGAACTCCGGCGCGGCCTTCGATCGTCCCTTCACCTTTGGGAAGCGCCTCCGAGACCCGACGCACGGAAACCAATCAGGTTTCGCCGTTTGCGGCTGATTCCGCGCGCAAGGGNNCGCACCTGCGCGAGTGGTCATGGGTTCCGCTGCACCTGCAAACGTCAGCGACAGCGCTACCGAACTGCGGATGGGTTCAGGTCCCGAACTGCAGCGTCAAGCACAAGTGAGTTCGCAAATCGCGCCTCAGGTGCAGGCTGCACCGCAGGTGTCGCAAGCCCAACCCTCAGTCGCAGTGTCAGCCGCGCCCATCGATAAGTTGCAAAGAGCCGTGCTGCAAGCGCTCATGGATGGCAATCACCGCATCCTGGCCTCGATGCTTGAAGCGGGCGAATGGGCAGTGGAAGGAAACGAAGTGGTGGTCAAGGTGCCAGAGTCGCAAACCGTGGTTGATATGTCGGTGGGCGCCGATGCCAGGCGGCTGGCGATTGCTTCGGCCAGCGGCGTTCTGGGCCGGCCCGTGAAGCTGAAGATCGTTGCTGGTGTAACGGTGACGGCTGCGGAAGGAAAGCGCAATGGCGCAGAAAGGCCCGGCGGCGCGAACCCGTTAGTCGGCGGCCGGAGTCGCGCCGAGCAGGACGATGTAGTCCGCCGGCTGCAAGAGAAGTTCGGCGCCGAAATTCGCACGGTGATTGACTACAAGGACAAGCGTTGAGAATCAGGTTTCAAAGTTTCAAGGTTTCAAAGTTTCGGGACCTTGCAACCTTGAAGCCTTGAAACGTGGGGATTTATGGGCGGATTCAATCTGCAAGAAATGATGTCGAAAGCCAAGTCGCAGTACGAGACCCTGCAGAAGAAAATGCAGGAGACGGTGGTCGAGGCCTCTGCGGGCGGGGGCACGGTGACGGCGAAAATGGACGGACGCAAGCAACTACTCAGCCTGCGCATCGATCCTGAAGCGGTGAAGGCGGGCGACGTCGAGATGCTGCAAGACCTGGTGCTGGCCGCGGTCAACGAAGCCGCGCGCAAAATCGATGGAGCGATGCAGTCGACGGTGGGCGGCATGCTGGGCGGACTGGGCATCGGCGGACTCTAAGACATTTGGTAATTTCGTAATCGGGTAATTTGGTAATTTTGGATCCGTGAGAGCGCGCTTGATTATTTGTCCGAGTGAGTCACGACGTTTCCGTTTGGTCTTTTAAATTACACAATTGCCAAATTACTCAATTACCAAATTGCTCAATCCTCTATGTCAAAATTTGCTGAGCCGATGTCGCGGCTGATTGATGAATTGAAGAAGCTGCCCGGCGTGGGCTCGAAGAGCGCGCAGCGGCTGGCCTTCTACATTCTGCGCGCGAGTGACGAAGACGCCGAGGCGCTGGCGGCGGCAGTGCGCGACGTCAAGGCCAGCCTGCGTTTGTGTTCGGTGTGTAACAACATCACCGACGTTGACCCTTGCGTCTATTGCACGAGTGCAACGCGCAACCAGAGGCTAGTGTGCGTGGTTGAAGAGCCCACCAACATTGCAGCGATAGAGAAGACCAAACACTTCAACGGGGTCTACCACGTGCTGCATGGATCGATTTCTCCGCTGCACGGCGTGGGGCCCGAGCAGTTGCGCATCGCCAATCTCATCACACGCGTCGACGCGGGCAATGCGGATGAAGTTATCATCGCCACCAATCCCACGGTCGAAGGCGAGGCCACCGCCACTTATCTCTCGCAGCAACTCAAGCGGGCGGGCGTGAGAGTGACTCGCATTGCCATGGGGATTCCGGTCGGCAGCGACATCGAATACACCGATGAGATCACCATGCTGAAAGCTATGGAAGGGCGGCGGGAGCTGTAGGCTCTCAGCTTCTGGCTCCTAGCTTCCAGCTTCTAGCCCGGTCGAAATTCCGTTCGCGCCGTGTCCTACGCCGTCAGGTCTGGCTCAAGGAAAACGTTTAGTTCATCTTCGGCGGAGGCCAAGCCTTCCGGCAGGGTGCCGCGGTTGTATTCCACCATGCGGTTCTTCCACTTGAGGAAGTCGGTGATGCTTTGCGGTTCGACGCGGACCTCGACCCGGCGCAGACTGGCTAGCAGCAGATTCATCTCGTAGCGGAAGCCGGTGGCGGCGCGGAGATTCTTCGCAGAGGGATGCGTGGTTTCGATTCTGCGGCGATGGAGCTCCAGCAGTCCCCAGCCTTGGGGAAGTTCTTCGCGGCGCAGGAGCCCGGCAGGGACGAGGTAGAAGCGCTCGCAGCCGACTCCTTGCTCCGGCTTGAGGCGGAAGGGTTTGGCGCGGTCGGCGAGGAAGTCAGAGCGCGTAACCTTACACTCGACCAGCACCGAATGGCAGGCACGCTTCCAGCCGATGGCATCGGGCATCTCGCCGCTGACGCAGGCTTGCTCGGAGAGCACGACCCCGCAGCGGTAGCGGCGCAGCCAGTGGACGGCTTTTTCGACTAGTTGGGCATGAGTCATGAATTCGGCTCCCGGGCTTCGGCTTCGGCTGGTCCGTAGCGGGACGCAACGACATTTGTATCTGTAGACGCGGCTGCGCGGAAGTGACTGGAAAGCTACCGGCTAGAGGTCACGATAGCGAGGCGCAATTCTTAGAAATCGCACGTGACCAATATAGTCATGTCTGTTACAATCAATTCATGCGTACGGTGAACATAAGTGACCTGAAGGCGCGGCTCAGCGCTCACCTCCAGCATGTGCGCGACGGGGAGGAGTTGCTTGTCTGCGACCGTAACAAGCCAGTGGCGCGTATTGTTCCCTGCTCCGCGAGTGATCAGCCCGAGCGGGAACGACGACTGATCGCCCGTGGCATCCTCACGCCCCCGAAGAAGAAGCGGCGGTCGTCGTTACCGCCCCCTGCAGGAAACGTGTCCGATGAGGTCATGGAGAGGATATGGCGCGAAGAGCGGGAAGGCCGCTAGGGCGGACTTTCGCCTTCTGGGATACAAGCGCGCTGGTTCCTCTCTGTGTCCATCAAGGTATCACGCCAAGTGTTGTCAGCTTGTACGACAGCTACCAGGCAGTCGTCTGGTGGGCGACTCCGGTTGAGATCGCCAGCGCTCTGGCGAGGTTGGTGCGGATCAGGGAGATCAGCTCCGGCGATTGGGCGAAAGCCCGGCAGGTCGCCGCGGTGTTGGCTGACGAGTGGCTTGTCATCCAACCATCAGACTCTTTGCGGGCCACAGCCACACAGCTAGTGGATCGATACGATTTGCGGGCTGCGGACGCATTGCAGCTTGCGGCGGCACTGAATTGGTGCGAAGACGCGCCACAGGGCCGGGTTTTTCTGGCCGTCGATCAGAAGTTGCGGGAGGCGGCTGTGCTCAGCGGATTTGACGGGAAGGTGATCTAGCCGGGCTTTGTGAGGAAATTCAATCGTGGCGCTGGCCGACTTAAACGATACCGAGCGGAGAATGTCTGAGGGCGGCCGTCGAAGGTTCGTTCTTTCCGGACTGGGAAATCCACGCTCTGTTTGGTCTTGAGCGGCGATGGTTTGGGCCGACCCGCATACGGCGCTTGATCTCACGTAGTGTAATCAAACCACCGTTGAGGAAGTGGCGTTTGCCGGTTTCTTGGCCAGAGGCACCGGGAAACATTCCCAATGAGTCATGGAACAAGTGCGGCGAGAGGAGCGGAACGACCGCGTCAGTGGTAGTGGAATTCGAACTCGACGTGTTTCTTGAAATCATCGTAGAACAATTCGTATCCGCCGAGGTCGTATCCGCCAACGGAAAACAGAAGTTCGGTCTTGCCGTCGTTGCCAAAGTCTCCGGCGTCCACGAGCCACAAGCCTTCGCGTAAGAACTTGACCTCGCGAGTTGGCGAGATTGCGAACCACTGGTAGTTAAATGGACCTTCGGAGGGAGCGTCACAGCGATAGTCACTCATTCGCAACGGAGAAATCCACCAGCCATTACGAGAAGAATAAGTCTTTCCGATCTCGATCTCCCGATCGTGATAGGCCCATGGTTTCGGAGTGTTTTCTTCCGGATTTTTGCAGTTCTCTATTTTTGGAAACTTTTCACGAAACTGCTTCCGGAGGAGTGCGGCCAGGTCAGCTGCTGGAGGGACCGGCCTCCAGGATTCCGGATCATTGAAATAAGGCTGTGAGTTTGCCACCAAGGGGCGGTAAACGGAGCCGCCGCCCCAGTCTGCAAAATCCTCGGACCTTTCTCCGATGGTCGGCACCCGGCCTGGGCTGACGATCTCCTGCTGGCCCACGCTCGCATACCATTCGTAATCTCGTGGTCTGATGGTTGTGACTTGCCCGAGGTTTTTTCGGTCAAAAGACTATGATCCAAGTCATCTCGGATGGATAGTCCGACTTGCTTAAGCAATCCTGGGTACGACAGTCACTCGGAAAGGGTTTCCAGTCCGAGCCTATCTTCTCAAACACTGCACGTACTGCGCGGAAATTTGGTTCGCCTGCGTAGTGGCCGGAGTTGTCCTCCAAGATGCCGAGCACGATGTCTTGCGCAGATGAATTCGCGGGGAAGAGAAAGGCGAGTGCGAAGATTGTCCCGATTACGCGAATGAGGGTCAGGCGCACGATCAAATCGTATCTCGGACGGATTGGCCGGTCCACGTTACCTTTGTACGCGGCCTGCGAAGTAGGGAAGGTTCCTCGTCGGCTTTATGACTACCGGCCTACGCAGCACAGTTTCCAGCAGGTGGCGCTCGGCGGCGATGGTTTGGGCAGATGGTCCCAGGGGCGAATAGCCTTCGGCAGCTATATACAAAACTTCATTCCCTTTTGTTCCGATCTGAGCATTTTCAATTTGAACCCGGCGGATGCGGCCGTCGTGTCCCGCGTCCAGCGCGTTGGCCAGGCGGAGGATGGCGGCTAG
>PLKR01000391.1:10612-10889 GCA_003140655.1 Acidobacteriaceae bacterium
CGCGAATCATGTCGAAGGAAGTTTTGTGGTGTCCCTTCTCGCCTTTGGATTTGCCGATGTCGTGCAGGAGGGCGGCGGCTAACAGGCTGGAGCGGGCCGAACTGCCATCGACGGGAGGCTGCCATCCGGACGCTCGAAGGCCCTCGTAGAGTTGAAGAGCCAGGCTAGCTACGCGCTCGGAGTGGGGGAAATCGGGATCGAGGCTGTTCGCCCAGAGCTTCATGCGGCGGGTAGCGAGGGCTTGAATCTGCTTGCCTTGCGGCAGGGCGGCGCGCCA
>PLKR01000391.1:10897-11055 GCA_003140655.1 Acidobacteriaceae bacterium
TCGTTACTCCAAGCTTTGTGCTCGGCGGGAAGGAAATTCTCGACGATGTAGCGGAAGCGCTTGAGGCCGATGCGGAGAGAGTGGAATGCGGCCTGGGAGCGGTTGCGGAGGGCCCGGTTGTGGAGTTCGCGAGCTGCGGCGAAGCGCTCGAGCGCGAG